>CAYMVB010000102.1:0-2763 GCA_964393665.1 uncultured Desulfobacteraceae bacterium
CAAAAATTTTTCGATAATTTTTATCATATTGAGGTATTGGCTATATACAACAATTTTTTGATTACTATCTAAGGATTCAAAAATCAGCTCCTTAAACAGGTCCCATTTACCCGACTGAAATTGTTCAAAATAGTCAACACCCTTAACCTGCGCAGGGTGATTACATATTTGCTTAAGATAGTTTAGCAGGGCAAATATATGCATAAAGGGAACCGGCTGTTTTTTGTCTTTTAGGACATCTATTAATCCGTAACCCTTTGATGAAATGGCATCTCTGTATAACTTTACCTGATCATCACTAAGCTGACAGGTTCTTATGTCTTCTATTTTATCAGGAAGCTCATCTAAGACTGTCTTTTTTAAACGACGTAAAGTAAATGGTGATATAATCTTGGCAAGGGTCTTTTTCTCCGGGCCTAATGGCCTCGATTCTATGGGCTGTACATAGCGATTCGAAAAATCGTCGTTAGTCCCTAAATAACCTGGCACTGTGAGGTCTAAAAGAGACTTTAGCTCCCACAGTGTATTTTCAATGGGTGTGCCTGTAAGTCCAATTTTTATAGAAGAATTCAATCTTCTTGCTGCGTTATAGGCATTAGTCTCTGGATTTTTTAGGTACTGAACTTCATCAAAAACAACAAATGCAAACGAAACATTCTTTAGCTTTGTAATATCGTTTCTGAGAATTCCATAAGAGGTTAAAACAACATCTCCCTCATGGATGCTTCTCTCGATACTCCGCTGGTCCCCGTGAAAAACACTGACATTTAGAGCAGGCGCATGATCCCTGATTTTTTCCCTCCAATGACTCAAAACCGTTGTAGGACATACAACTAGAAAGGGGTCTTTCATATTTTTGTTTTTCTTCAAGGCAACCATAAGGGCCATGATTTGGTGGGTCTTTCCCAGGCCCATGTCATCACAAAGCAAACCTCCCAGCCCATTTTCCCACAAGAAATAAAGCCAATCCAATCCTGTTATCTGATATGGTCGTAAAGATGATTTCATCCCCTTCAAAGATGGTATTGTATGGGCAGGTTTTTTATCCAGGATTTTTTTTAATATAGCTACCTTTTTCTCATCACCAATAACAGTAAGGGAAACAGAGCTGGTATATTGGAGCTGGAGAAGCTCTGGAAGAGAAATCTTCATGCCCTTTTTTAATGTTCCAGGGGCATTGTTTTCAGTATAGCCATTGACAATTCTGTTAAGGTGATCAAAATACCTTGACTGGCAATCAACCCATCCTTCTGGTGTAGATAGATAACGCTGCCCCATCTTTTTGGCTTTCAAAATTTTGCCTAAAGCAATCGAGGCATCCCCAAATTCATACTCCATGGAAAGCCACAGCCAATTCCTATCAATAGCCTCGGGTTTAACTTCAATTTTATCGAACTTCTTAAAAATCTTAAGTCTTTTAACTGAAGACTCTATAATGTGGCCACCATTAAAAAGCTCCTCGCCAAATTCCTGAAGAAAACCTGGAATCTGAGACTTCTTCAGGACCATACTTACCGGTGAAACAAACTTCCTTTCCTTATCACCAGGTGGCTCCAGTTCAGCTATTAGTTTTAGTTCTTTTATATATATAAGGTTGTCATACTGAAATTTTTCTAGGCCCTTTCTCTCAAAAAGAAGGGCCTCTCCATTTTTTTGTAGGAGCTGAATTATTGGCCTTACCTCCAAATCCAGTTTTGTATTCATAGATACCTTAAAGAGGGATTTTAGCGGTATAGGGTGGATATTCATTCCATGTTGATTGTGCAGGTAGTCTTTAAAGGCCAATATAATGTCTTTTACCTTATTGCGAGGCACTATGATCGTAAATATCCTTTCCCCACTTAAACCTTTACATGTTATTGTAAATGCCCCTGAACATTCATCGATTGTTGGATAAAATATGCAGTTGTTAGTTCCAATCTCCCTATAACCATGATATGCGAGCCTGAACCAAAATGATTCTTCAAATACCTGTCTGCGGGTTTTAAAACCCATTTTTTCCATAATACCTTCGTTTTTTGATGCCGTTAATCTATACAACCTATCCAACAATAGACTTCTGTTCGGAACAGAGGTTTGTTGAACACGCTCCACACGCTCGATGAATCTAACTAAATCAGGACCTTCGGATATATAATGAAGCATTTCTTTGCCTTCAGAGGAAAGTGCTTTTAAAATTTTCTTACCTCCAAGGTCAGTAAAATTTATCTTTATTGATTTCAGTGTCTCATTAGAGCCATCGGCAAGAAGTGTGGCAAGTTTGTACCATATGCTTGACTTGAAGTCCTCTTCTAAGGTTTCCCCGTGAAGCTGTCTCTGTATTTCTCTACTAAACTCTGTAAGCCTAAGGATATGCCGGCATACCCTTTTCTTTGATGTTGAGCATGTACAAAACCTTTGATCTTCATAGCTGTTTTTGCCTTTTATAAAAAAGGCTACGCCGGGCATTTCATCAGAAGCGTCGGGCACTAATGCGAGTCCATTCCTGTGAAACTCTACCATATTATAATCGTTTACCAACATATAGTACTGGGTATACCCTATTTAATCTCTGTTAACTATATTAAGCAGTATATGGGGAAATATAGCCCGCGGGAAAATTCCCCAAATAATCATTGAGCATTATTTTGAAAAATTCAAAATATACCGATTTTTTAGCATGTAAAAATATATATTTATTCGACGAAATAATTCGTCTAAATGTTTAAATATATCAAATAAAGATAAAAAAGTGAAGAATCTAAATTACGAACCAAATCAAAG
>CAYMVB010000103.1:0-2032 GCA_964393665.1 uncultured Desulfobacteraceae bacterium
GAGAAACTGAATCGTGAGATCATAAAACGTGGTATAAAATATGACGGTATCAAGAACTACACCTTAGACATTGATGCCACAGGCATTGTGGCTGAAAAAGAATCAGCAAAAATGACCTGTAAAGGCTTTACGGGCTATATGCCTATAGTAGGTCACATAGCAGAGAATGGTTTAGTGTTAGGGGATGAATTCAGAGAAGGCAATGATGCCCCTGCTGCAAGGAACCTTGAATTTATAAAATACTGTGAAAAACAGATGCCCAAAGGAAAAAATATACAATCCCTAAGATCTGACAGTGCAGCATATCAGGCTGATATTATAAACTTCTGTGAACGAAAAGGTATTAAATTTGCCATAGGAGCCGATCTTGATGAGGCAGTGCTAAAAACTATAAGGGCAATACCTAATAATGATTGGGAGCCTTACAAGAATGGATATATTGCTGATACAGTTCACTCAATGAACAAGACTAAAGAGGCCTTCCGCCTTATTGTAATACGAAGGCCCTACCAGGAAAGTATTTTTTCTGAGCACAATGCCAGTGTAAAGTATACCGTGATAGCCACCAATAGAGGAGAATCATCTGAAGATGTTATAACATGGTATAACAAAAGAGGGGATCACAGTGAGAACCGAATAAAGGAGTTAAAGATAGGCTTTGGCATGGAAAGAATGCCCTGTGGTCAATTTGAGGCTAATGCCGCCTTCTTTAGGATTGGCATATTAGCCTACAATCTTTTTAGGCTATTTATTTTAAAGACCCTCGCTACCTCATGGCACAAACACCAGGTTCAGACTGTGCGATGGAGACTGTATCAGATAGCCGGTAAAGTCGTATTTCATGGGGGACAGGTTTTTCTGAAAGTTAGAAGAGCTATCCGTCAACTCTTTGCTGATATTCGCATCAAGATATGGGAGTTTTCCACTGCTTAGCATATATTACAGTAAAGAGGGCTTTATAGGACTCAGACTTATGTAAAGGATTCAGATGGATCGGTATGCTCAAATAATGGGTTACAAGGCTCAGCATTGATAAAGATAAGGAGATGGGCAGCAATGGGCTGAAAGTAAAATCAATTTTTGATCTCTAAACTGTTTTTTCATACTGAAATAACAAGACATACAGGATAGGGGAAAATCAATCGCGGATTTTGGGACCTTACAAGATATTTGCTCCGGAGAAAACTAAGAATTATAATGTTTCACGGAATTATGGAGGACGATATAGATATAGATTGTTGGTGGCTGCTTAAAAAGTCAAAATTCTTACAACAGATCGATTTCCTTTCAAAAAATTTTACAATTATTTCACTTGATGATGCCCGGAAAATCATGTGCGGGGCAGACCTTCTCTGGGCATCCCTTGGCACAGGTAATGAAAGCTCAACCTATATTCCCTCCAAGCTGTTCGAGTATATAGCAGCAAAAAGACCAATTTGGGGATTTTTTCCAGAAGGAGAGGCTGCGTATTTAATACGAGAAACAAATGTAGGTGAGACCTTTGCAGTGCGCCAGGCCAAGTCTGGGGCAGGGGAATAAACACAATGAGCGATTTTGAAACCTGCCATAGTAACCTTGCGGGTAACCGATCCCGCCCGGCTAAGCGTGCCGGCAGCCGGAACCGAGTGTTGGGTGGTGTCAGGGCAACCTGCATCGCTAAGCAGCGTACACAGGGATAAGAATTTGCAAAACAGGGCTTGAGTATCAATGAGGGGATAGGCGTAAATGCACGACTGGTGCAGTCAGCAAGTAGACCTATCAGCAGTGATGAGCAAACAAGAATAAGAAAGAAAATAGACACCCCTGAAGGTACGGTAGATAAACATGGTAATCCTCTCAAGTTCATAAGAGATAGAATGCGACTGGAGCTCCCCCGGTGTAATAGAACATGCATTATGTTTATGTACTTAGGACCCTAAAAGATGGATTGTCATACACAGGGCTCTAATAATCTGAAAAGACGGCTGGATGAACATAACAAAGGCTATATAAAGGCAACAAAGAATAGGTATCCATTTGAGTTGATATATTA
>CAYMVB010000104.1:0-16352 GCA_964393665.1 uncultured Desulfobacteraceae bacterium
ACAAGCACAGACGTTATTATGGGTGGCAGTGGTGGGGGCTGCCTTGGACATATGATATTGACCTGAAATACGTATACCCGCCTGACAAACTACCAAAAAAATAAAGAGATTGGGCATAGGGGGCTTTTAAATTGCATGGCTAATGCATAAAAACCGTGTGCTGATTTTTTGAGTTTTTACTAGTTATTGTATTTTTCAGGTTTCTTGCTAAACCAAGGGGAATGTCAAGGCCATTGCTATGATAGTTTTGCTATCATATATCTCGTGATTTTTTATCATCTCTACTGCCTCTTTTATTTCTATAACCTCGACTGAAGATATCTCGTTTTTATCAATTTTAGTATCTAATTTATTTAAATTTTTTCCTTTATATATGTGTATAAGTTCATTGGAGTACCCTACGGCAGGCGCATAGGTATATATCCATTCAATAGAACCCGCATCAAAACCGGTTTCTTCTATCATCTCTCTTTTGATGCATTGCTCGGGGCTTTCTCCCATATCTATTTTTCCTGCTGGTATTTCAAGTGTCTCCCTTTTCAACGCATATCTGTATTGTCTTACCATGATAATTCTATCATCTGATATAAAAGGTATAATCGCAGATGCCTGGGGATGATTAAGAAAAACCCTCTTAGTAAAACTTCCATTTTCTTTTTTCACCTCGTCAAAAGATACAAAGAAATATTTTGTACCGAAGCTCTGAATAGTTTTGATTTTTTTTTCCATCTTTACACCTGTAGATTTAAGATAAAGGTTTCGATAGTATTGGCTTGTGCGAGACGTTGCAGAGTTGGAAAAAATTTATGAGCACAAATGAGGCCAATTTCCCGATTTTTCTATTGCACAAAGGTCCCGGTATTGTAAATTAGCACATGTAAAAGCAGTCCCCATCTATCTTTGTGAAAAAGTAGCACACGTATTCATATGGTGTCAAAACTGATATGAAATGGGGTTTGAAAAAGAATTCTTATGATAACATTAACGTCCATCCTCTTTTAGGATAATTTCCATGTTAGGGTCATAATGGCCAACCATGTAATCCACCTCTTTTGTTAAGATATTTAATTTTTTCTCCATATTTTTTACATAACTTTTAAATATTTCCCCGTCCGCCTTTTTAGGAATAATATATGGCCTTGCCGCGGATATAACTATAGTGGAGAAGGGTTTTGGTATTATTGTTTTGTCCCATGCTTTTTGAAATATCCATACCCGGTTGGCCGACCATGTTATAGGCATAAGATGAACACCGGATTTCTGGGAAATTCTTACGAGGCCAGGCTTTGCCCTAAATGGTGGGCCTTGTGGTCCATCGGCAACAGTGGCCACAACCCTGCCACCTTCAGCTAAAAAGGCAACTAACCTTTCAGCCCCTTGCCTGCCTCCCCTGGTAGATGAGCCCCGAATAGGGATAACTCCTGTCTTTTGAGCAAAGTTGGCAAGTAGTTCGCCATCCCGGCTTGATGAAAAGAGAACCGCGGGGTGAATAGGGCCATATTTGAGCAGCAAGAGAATTGCACACCTATGCCATGTAGTTATGACAACCTTTTTTTCTCCGAGAAGATACTCATCTATGTATTTTTTGTTGATATAAGCAAATTTGCAGGTTGATAGAATTGCCTTTAAAATAAATACGGATAGAGAGCTTATAACATGTATTATACGTTTGTTCTCGATTTTAACCTTCATTTTTCACGCATCGTAGATCAATTTTTCACCAACCAAAGAACTCATTTCTTGAAGCAAATTTTCATTGGGCATAACATTATATCTGTTATGTGCAATTATAGTTGTGCTTTTGTATGTATCAATATCTATTCTGAACTTGAGCTGGCACTCGCCTGGGTATCTAAAGATAAGGTCTCGTAGCCTAATTAAACCTGAATGAGACAACCTTTCTTCCGAGATTGGTATCAATATTGATTTTATGGCCTTTTGTCTTACTGTGTCTAACCTGACTATATTCTGGCAAGTAATCTTTACCTGGTTTTCCCCAACCTCTGTTTCGCCTGTAATCAAAAGCGGTTTGTCATCATTCAATAATGGTGCACATCGAGCAAATACATCCGGGAACAATGTTACTTCGGTAAAGCCCATTTTGTCTTCCGCGACAATAGTCGCCATTTTTTCTTTTTTTCTCGTCATCTTAATTTTAATGCTATTGACGAGACAGGCGAACTTTACAGTTTTTTTATCTTCCTTGATTTTTATAAGTTCTTGCGATGTTGTGGTTGCAAACTGCATTATTTCTTTTTCAAATTTATCCAGAGGATGTCCTGTAATATAGAATCCGAGAGACTCTTTTTCTCTCCTTAATTTTTCATCCTCGTCCCACTCTTCAATGCCTATAAAATCTTTATCGGTAGGCCCTTGCTCAGAGGGAATCAAGTTAAAAATATTTAACTGATTTGGGTTTTCATTAATGCCGGCAGAGGAAAGGATTTCGCCCAGAGAAGCGAAAAGCCTTGACCTAAAAACGCCTTCAAAGTCAAAGGCACCACATTGTATTAACCCCTCCAAAACTCTCTTATTAACCTTCGATTTATCAAGCCTTTTGCAAAATGATACAAGAGATTCGAAGGGTCCATTTTTTTCTCGCTCGCTAACGATTTCTTCGACAGCCTTAACCCCGACATTTTTAACGGCAGCAAGCCCAAAGCGAATACTTTCTCCGGCAACAGAGAAATACGCCTGACTCTCATTAATGTCAGGAGGGAGTATGGGAATGCCCATTTCCTGGCATTCTGCAATATTTTTAATCGTTTTATCTTGGTTGCCCATATCTTCTGTCAGTAAAGCAACCATGAATTGAACAGGATAATGGGTTTTAAGGTATGCAGTCCAATATGCTATCATTGCATAAGCAACGGAATGGGATTTGTTGAAGCCATAGCCTCCGAATTTTTCGATAAGTTCATAGACTCGCTTGGCCTTTTTAAGGTTTATGCTATTCTTTTCTGATCCCTCCAGGAAACGTTCCTTTTGCCTGGACATCTCCTCTGGTTGCTTTTTGCTGATAGCCTTACGCAAGAGATCTGCCTCTGCTAAACTGAAGTTAGCCAATACCTGGGCTATACGCATTACCTGCTCTTGATAAACAATAACACCGTAGGTTTCCTTCAAGATACCCTGCAACTGAGGCAAGGGGTAAGCTATCTCGATTTCGCCATGTTTTCTCTTTATGAAATCATTAACCATGTTACTTCCAAGAGGGCCAGGGCGATATAGGGCAACTGTTGCTACTATATCTTCAAACACATTTGGCTTGAGGCTTCTGAGGATATCCTTCATTCCCGAACTTTCCAATTGAAATACGCCGGTTGTTTTGCCCTTACTTATCAATTCAAATGTTTCTTTATCTTCTGTTTCTATTTCATCTAGATTAATAATTTGGCCAGTCGTATCTTGTATTAAATTTATAGTTCCTTGTATAACGGTGAGGGTTTTTAACCCTAAAAAATCAAATTTAATAAGGCCTAATTTGGCTACTTGGTCCATAGTGTACTGAGTCATGACCTCACCATTTGGCCCCTTAAAAAGTGGCAGATGCTCAACTAAAGGCCTATCAGATATTACTATGCCAGAGGCATGGGTAGATGCGTGCCTGGTCAATCCTTCCAGGGATTTGCTAATAAGCATGAGTTTTCTTTCTTCTTCAGTGCCCTCGGTCATTGCCTTAAGCTTGGGCTCAGCGTTTATTGCCTCATCTAGGGTGATATTAATTCCTTCCGGGATGAGCTTGGCAATTCTATCTGCCTCTGAATAGGACATATTTAAAGAGCGTGCCACATCTCTTATAACTGCCCTGGCCTTCATTTTACCGAATGTTATTATCTGGGATACATTTTCTCTTCCATATTTTTCAGCTACATATTCGATAACCCTGTCTCTATTCTTAATACAGAAGTCAATATCAATATCAGGCATACTTATTCTGCCAGGGTTTAAAAAACGCTCAAAAATTAGGCCATGTTTGATAGGATCAATATCAGTAATTTTTAGTGCATAGGCGGTTAAAGAGCCCGCGGCTGAACCCCTTCCGGGGCCAACAGGGATATTTGATCGTCTCGCGTAGTCTATAAAATCTGCTACTATCAGAAAATACCCGGGAAAGCCCATATCCTTTATGACCCGGAGTTCGTAGTTCAGGCGATCTTGGTATTCAGCCGTCAATTCTGCCGAAAGCATGCCCTCTAATGATTCTTTTCGTTCTAACCTTTGTTTCAACCCTTTTCTTGCCTCTTCCTCGAATAGCTCCTCAATGCTTTTGTTGCTGTCAGTCACTTGAAAAACAGGGTAGCTATAATGGCCAAAATTCATTTCAAAGTTGCATCTTTTAGCTATCTCAATGGTGTTATCAAGGGCCTCGGGGTATTCATTTAAGTCAGCGGCCATTTCATTGCCGGTTTTAAAGTAAAATTCTTCATTCGAAAATTTGAGCCTACTCGGGTCGTTAACGCTTTTCCCTGTTTGTATGCAAAGAAGGATATCGTGGGCCTCAGCATCCTCTTGGTTTAAATAATGACAGTCGTTGGTTGCAACTAACGGTAAAGACAATTCCTGAGCAATATCCTTTAGGGATTTGTTAACCTCAATTTGTTTGGGCATCTTATTTGCCATGACCTCTAAGTAAAATCTGTCGTGGTCAAATATTGAAGATAACTCTCTGGCCTTTTGCCTTGCCTCTTCTGTCCGGTTCATCAAGAGATTAAAGGGAACGTGGCCCTTTAAACAAGCAGAAAGGGCAATGAGCCCTTTATTGTATTCCCGTAAGAGCTCCATGTCTATCCTTGGGTGATAGTAAAAGCCTTCCAGGTTTGCCAGTGTAACAAGTTTGCTTAGATTTCTGTATCCCTCCTCATTCATTACAAGCAAAACCAGATGATAAGAATTTGGCTGGCCATCCCGAGAGGGCGACTTATCCTTTCTGTTGTTTGGAGCAACGTAGGTTTCACAGCCTAAAATAGGTTTAATGCCGGTACCCCCGGCCTTCGAATAAAATTCTATAGAGCCAAACATGTTGCCATGATCCGTCACCGCAACTGAATCCATATTTAGGCTTAACGCCTTTTCCAGCATTTTATCTATACGGATTGCTCCATCAAGCAAGCTATATTCAGTATGCACATGCAAATGGACAAAAGGTCTTTGCCTTTTAGATAACGACCTGTCTTTTGTTTTACTTGACATAGATATTTGTTCAGCCTTTTTAAAAGGTATGAAATAATTTTTTAACACCCGCTGATAAGTTGCGGGGGTATAAATTTCACACGAAGTAGCCTATATTAATAAAAAAGTTATATTTGACCAGTAGCGTAAAGCGGCATTCCATAAGGCATAATAAGGTAAAAAAAATGTGCCTTCAACCATTTTTATTCAAAATTTAAGGTTCTAGCATGAATAAAGAAAATGTGCGTTTTAAACATAAATATAGCTTTCAATGCCCTTACACAATCATATTCTGCCCATGTAATTGTATCGATTGATACTCTCTTTTGGAAAAGAGAGCAAGGAGAAAGAACAGACATTTATGTGCAAATTGAAGCAGGCAAAAGCCCTCGGGGCAGAAGGGTTATCAATCAAGGAGGTCAAAACGTGAGGCTATCTAAGAAGGCAGATGAAATACTTCAGTGGCTCATTGTCGAATACACTATTTTGGCCACGTTGTTTCTGGATCTGCCTTAGCGTATCATTCCTTATCTTCAACATCCTCAGTCTCTATCATTTTTAATGTAACCTTCAAACCCACTGGATGGGACCCACATGGTTTTCTCTGTCTTTACGATGGTGCTGTAGGAATGAAGCAGGCCGTAGTTAGAAGACCGAACCGAATACCCCTCGATATTGGGGTTTTTTGACAATTCATTTCTTATTTCGCTTGTCACCACCACGGTAGTTTTTTCCTTGCTATAAACTTTTTGTATGACATAGATCTGGTCTCTTCCGTTTGAAAAGAGTAAATAGGCATCAATGCGTGTTTATCCACAATCTCAACAAGGTCCTCTGGATAAACAGCCCTTCTTGATTCGACTTCAACCTCGACAATACGTAATAGGGAATTATGATTTATTTGATTTTAATTATAACTCCGTGTATAAATATAAAGGTGTTTTTCCAAAAGGCTTAAAAACAGCAATAAAGAATAACAATGGTACCTAATGGTGGCTTATGAAGGCAAAGATAAAATATAAGGTAACCCCTAATATACCTAAAGGTCTTGAGGTGTTGAGCAGTCTCTCCTATAATGTCTGTTTTAGCTGGAAAGATGATATTAAGGATCTCTTTCAGCGTATTGACCCTCGGTTATGGGAAAAATGTGGCCATAACCCCGTGCTTTTACTGGGCCTTGTCAGTCAGGAAAGGCTAAACGAGCTTTCCCGTGACAATAACTTCCTTGCCCAACTTGAACAAATTACGCAGAATTTTAATCGTTACCTTTCCCAGCCCCGAATTTTAGCAAAGGATTACGATTCCAAGATGCCGTTTCAGGCAGCTTATTTTTCCGCAGAGTTTGGCCTGACCGAGTGCCTCCCTATATATTCAGGGGGCCTGGGAGTTTTAGCCGGGGATACTATAAAGTCTGCCAGCGACCTGAATGTACCATTGGTAGGCATAGGGCTCCTTTACCAGGAGGGTTATTTTTATCAGTATCTGAGTGCAGATGGTTGGCAGATGGAAACCTATCCGGTTAATGATTTAGACACAATGCCTGTTACGCTGGTACGGGATCAAAAGGGGAAACCGATTACTGTTTCTGTGGATCTTAAAGGCCAGCCCGTTCAGATACTTATATGGAAGATACATGTGGGCAGGGTCCCCCTTTACATGCTTGATACAAATATGGCAGCTAATCTACCTGAATTTCGTAGAACCACAGCCCAGCTATACGGTGGTGACCGTGAGATGAGACTTAGGCAGGAAATTGTTTTAGGTATTGGTGGCGTGCGGGCGCTTAAGGCTCTAAACATTGAGCCAACGGTTTTTCATATTAATGAAGGCCATTCGGCTTTTTCAACGCTTGAAAGAATTAATATTCTTAGCAAGGAAAAGGGTATTTCCTTTGACGCTGCGCGCGAGATAGCTTTGGCTAGTACGGTCTTCACCACACACACGCCAGTTCCTGCCGGCAATGACCTGTTTGATGCAGAATTATTGCGTGCTTACTTTGAGGATTATGCCAAAGAACTTGGGATAAATTTCAAGGTTCTGCTAGGTTATGGGCGCCTTGACCCTCTAGATACCTCCGAGCAGTTTGGAATGAGCACCCTTGCCCTTCGACTTTCTGCGCATGCTAATGCTGTAAGCCGTCTTCACAGGAAGGTCTCTCAGACCATGTGGCAAAAGATATGGCGTCATCACCCTGTGGAGGATGTTCCAATAGATTACATTACCAATGGCATTCATGTTCCTACATGGATTTCAAGGGGTATGGCGGAGCTTTTTGATCGCTATTTAGGGCCAGATTGGGCTGAGGATCCAGATAACGAGCGTGTATGGGAGCAGGCGGAACAAATTCCCGACCCTGAACTTTGGCGTACACATGAACGTTGCAGAGAGAACCTTGTTGGCTTTGTGCGAAAGCGCCTTCAAGAGCAGCTTAACAAAAGGGGGGCACCCGCGGCCGAGGTTCAATCAGCAAGCGAAGTTTTGTCGCCAGAGGTTTTGACTATTGGGATTGCTCGCCGTTTTGCTACCTACAAGAGGGCTACCTTGATCTTTAGGGATCCGGATCGACTGAATAGCATTTTAAACAGCCCAAAAAATCCTGTTCAGATAATCCTTGCTGGTAAGGCGCACCCTCAGGATAACCAAGGCAAAGAGTTCATAAAATCCATTTTTCATCTTGCAAGGGAAGAGCGATTTCGTCGGCGCATAGTATTCATTGAGGATTATAATATGGATATCACCCAGCGGCTTGTAAGTGGATGCGACCTATGGCTTAATACACCGCGCCGACCACTTGAGGCCTGTGGTACAAGCGGAATGAAGGCCCTGGCTAACGGGTTGTTAAATTTTAGCGTGCTTGATGGGTGGTGGGATGAAGGGTACCACCGGGACTTTGGGTGGGCAATTGGCCAGGGAGAAGTTTACCAAAACCACGATGCCCAGGATGATATTGAGAGCAGAGACCTTTACAATCTCTTGGAGGAGGAAATTGTCCCCTTGTTTTACCAGCGTGGACCAGATGATATACCAAGAGGTTGGGTAGAGAAGATGAGAGAAGGACTGAGGCGACTGGTTCCATCCTTCAACTCACACAGGATGGTTCAGGAATATGTAAAACGATACTACCTTTCATGTTCAAGGCGTTTTAACACGCTATCACGTAATGGATTTGCCGGGGCCAAGGATTTGGCTGTCTGGAGACAAAAAATTATGACTGGCTGGCATGAGATTGCTATTGAGGAGTTTTCATCAGGTGACAGTGTGGATATGACAGCAGGAGAGGAGCTCGAGGTAGTTGCACGTATAAGACTTGGCTCGCTTGCGCCAGAAGATTTAACCGTAGAGGCTTATTATGGGAGATTAGATCATAATGAAGATTTTGCCGAGAGAGATACAGTTACGCTCGAAGCTGAGGACTCGGTTGAGGGGCTTTACAAGTTTCGAGGACGAATTCCCTGTCGAGAAACGGGGCGATTCGGCTACACTATAAGAATAACACCTAGCAAAACGAAACTGGAAAATAGGTTTGCCATTGGCTTAGTAAAATGGGCGTGATCCATTACCATGTAAGGCCTTATTTTATGCCCATATTGGATAGGTAACCGTCTAATTCTATGAGCCTTGAAGGGCTTTTTGTCTGCTTTTGATTTTTATATATCCAATCAATACAACATAGGGCTGCATCATGATCCAAAAGAAGACTCAAAAAAGAACAAAACCTATGTCGACACAAGGGCATAGAGAAAAGGTAATCTATGATATGAAGCATCTCACAGAAGGTGATTTGTATCTTTTTAATGAGGGAAGCCACTTTCGGCTTTACAATAAGCTTGGGGCGCACCCGCTCAGTATAGAGGGAGCAGAAGGCACGTATTTTTCGGTTTGGGCTCCTAATGCGGAGAAGGTATTCGTTATGGGAGATTTCAATGGGTGGAATAAGGCAAGCCATCCTCTGCGCCCAAAATATCAGTCAGGTATTTGGGAAGGTTACCTTCCGGGGTTAGGCTCTGGCACTATCTATAAGTATCATATACTATCGAGACACAACGGTTACAGAGTTGACAAGACTGATCCTTTTGCCTTTTATAATGAAGTGCCGCCAAAAACAGGCTCTATTGTGTGGGATTTAACATACACCTGGAATGATCAGGAATGGATGAGCAGAAGGGGAGGCAGGAATTCCCTTGATGCGCCTATGGCAATCTATGAGGTGCACCTTGGCTCCTGGATGCGGGTACCCGAGGAGAATTACCGCCCCCTCACCTACCGAGAGCTTGCCCTGAAATTGGCCAAATATGTCAAGACTATGGGCTTTACTCACGTGGAGCTTTTGCCCGTCATGGAGCACCCTTTCTACGGTTCATGGGGGTATCAGACTGTCGGATACTTCTCCCCCACAAGTCGATATGGAGAGCCTCAGGACTTTATGTACCTCATAGATTGCCTTCATCGGCAGGATATAGGTGTGATTCTCGATTGGGTGCCCTCTCATTTTCCTACAGACGAGCATGGTCTCGGATTTTTTGACGGAACTCACCTCTTTGAGCACGCCGATCCTCGTCAAGGAATTCACCAGGATTGGAATAGCTTTATCTTCAACTATGGGCGCGAAGAGGTCCGGAGTTTTCTTATTAGCAGCGCCTTTTTTTGGCTGGATAAATATCATATTGATGGGCTTCGCTTGGATGCGGTAGCCTCTATGCTTTACCTGGATTATTCCCGCAAAGAGGGTGAGTGGATTCCAAACAGGTATGGAGGGAGAGAAAATCTGGAGGCCATATCATTCTTGCGTCGTCTTAATGAAGAGGCGTACAAGAGCTATCCTCAGGTACAAATCTCGGCAGAAGAATCCACGGCCTGGCCTATGGTTTCAAGGCCTACTTATGTGGGAGGATTAGGCTTCGGAGTAAAGTGGGACATGGGATGGATGCATGATACATTAGAATATATGTCTAAAGACCCCATCCACAGAAAGTATCATCACAACCAGCTCACCTTTCGGATGATTTACGCCTTTCACGAAAATTTTGTTATGCCCCTTTCGCATGATGAGGTCGTTCATGGAAAAGGCTCGCTGCTGGGAAAAATGCCGGGGGATGATTGGCAAAAGTTTGCAAACCTACGGTTACTTTTTGGCTACATGTATGCCCAGCCAGGTAAGAAACTCATTTTTATGGGTGGAGAGATTGGGCAATGGAGTGAGTGGCATCATGATTCAGGCCTGGACTGGAATTTGCTATCCTACCCCTTACACGCTGGGCTTCAACGGTGGGTAGAGGACCTAAACAAGACTTATAGGGGGGAGCACTGCCTTCATGAACTTGACTTCAAACCCGAAGGCTTTGAGTGGATTGACTGTAATGACTGGCAGGGTAGTACAATTAGCCTAATTCGAAAAGGCAATCTCACAGATGACATTTTGCTTATAGTCTGTAATTTTACTCCGGTCCCACGCAATGATTACCAGGTAGGTGTGCCACGCGGAGGACACTGGGTAGAGATTTTGAATAGTGATTCCAAGGAATATGGCGGCAGTGGGCAAGGTAATTTGGGGGGCGTTGACGCAAGTGGCTCATCCTTTCATGGCCGTCCAGATTCGCTCAGTTTGACTCTTCCGCCTTTAGCTGTTGTGTTTTTAAAAAGCCAGGGCAAAGGCCAATAGCGCTTTTGTTATCTGAACGAAAGAGAAGAAAATGAATCATTATGTCTGTATTCATGCTCATTTTTATCAGCCTCCAAGGGAAAATCCATGGCTTGAGGAGATCGAACTTGAGGATTCGGCTTACCCATACCATGACTGGAATGAAAGAATAACCGCCGAATGCTATGCTCCTAATGCGGCTTCTCGAATCTTAGATAATGAGAGAAGAATTATAGATATAGAGAACAACTATTCAAAAATAAGTTTTAATTTTGGCCCCACCCTTCTTTCTTGGATGGAGATAAAAAAGCCTGAGATCTATCAGGCAATCATTGAGGCAGATCGGCTGAGCCGGAAACAATTTTCAGGTCATGGATCAGCAATAGCGCAGACTTACAACCATTTAATCATGCCCCTTGCTAACAGTAGAGACAAAAGGACTCAAGTAATTTGGGGGTTAGAGGACTTTAATTATCGCTTTGGAAGGGGTCCGGAAGGTATGTGGCTGTCAGAAACTGCGGTTGATTTGGAAACATTGGAAATACTTTCTGAACATGGCATATTGTTTACTGTTCTGGCACCTCATCAAGCCAGACGGGTGAGAAAAATTGGCGAGAAGGACTGGAAAGAAGTTTCCGGTGGCACGATTAACCCTAAACGATGCTACCAGTGTATGCTCCCATCTGGAAGAACAATTGCCCTTTTTTTCTATGATGGTCCGGTATCGAGAGAGGTTGCATTTGGAGCTTTGCTAAAAAGCGGCGAGAATTTTGCGGGAAGGCTGTTGGGGCTATACTCCAAGGGAGAAGAACCTCAGCTTGCCCATATTGCTACGGACGGAGAATCGTACGGCCATCATCACCGATTCGGAGATATGGCTCTTGCCTATGCTTTACATAATATCGAGTCAGGAACATTGGCAAGACTCACAAATTATGGCGAGTATCTTGAAAAATACCCCCCTACATACGAGGTGGAGATCTTTGAAAATACCTCATGGAGTTGTGCTCATGGAGTTGAGAGGTGGAGGTCCAACTGCGGATGCAACACAGGTGTACATCCAGGATGGACTCAAGCGTGGCGCGCACCTCTGCGAGAGGCCATGAACTGGCTCAGGGATAATCTTGCTAATCTATACGAAAGGGAAGTCGCATTCTTCACCAATGAGCCCTGGAAGATAAGAAATAACTATATTTCGCTCATTCATGACAGGTCCTCCAAGAGCATAGAGTCATTTTTGTCGCATAACCTCATTCGCGATGTTTCAAAAAAAAAGAAGGTAAGGCTTTTAAAACTTCTCGAGATGCAACGTCATTCACTTTTAATGTTTACGAGCTGCGGTTGGTTCTTCGATGATATTTCTACCATTGAAGCTCTGCTCGTGATGAAACATGCCTCCATGGCCATGCAATTGGCTAAAGAAGTGGCTATTGAAGATTTTGAGCCTCAATATCTGGAAATCCTTAAAGGTGCTATCAGCAATATAGCTGACCTAAAAGATGGTGCACGTGTATGGCAGACCTTTGTCCGTCCCGCTGCTGCAGATCTTCTCAGCGCTGGCGCACATTATGCCATATCTTCATTGTTTGAGGAATATCCCGAGACCATAAAGATAGGGTGCTATACAACGAGGGTTCAAGCTTATGACCTGATGGAGAAAGGCATACAAAGACTTGCTATTGGAAAAGCCCGCGTTAGTTCTGACATCACAGGCGAAGAACGGGTAATATGTTTTGCGGTAATGCATATGGGCGACCACAATTTACTCGGAGGTGTCCATGATTATATGGGCGATAAGCTATTTTCACTTATGCATAACGAAATAAGCGATGCCTTCAGAATAGGTGACATCCGCGAGATTATTCGATTAATGGACATACATTTCGAAACACATAATTATTCTTTATGGCATTTATTTCGAGATGAGCAGAGAAAGGTATTGAATAAAATCCTTGGTTCAACAATGAATGAAATTGAGACTTCTTTTCATCAAATATATCAGCGCCACTACCCCGTTATGAAAGTCATGCAAGAGATGCGCATACCTTTGCCCACGGCCTTTATTGCAACCGCAGAGATATTGATGAACACGAATATCAGGCGGCAGCTGCAGGGGAAAGAGCTTGAAATAGATGAGATTAAAAGACTGATTAAAGAGTCAAAACAGTGGGGACTTGTGCTCGATATTAAAGGTCTTAGCTTTGTGGGCAGCAAAAAGGCAACTTCGCTCATGGAAGGACTTGTAGAGGCCCCTGAGGACACCTTTCTGTTGCAAATGATAGTGGATCTACTAAGTACCTTAGGAGGCATACCCTTGGAGTTGGACCTCTCGAAGGCCCAGAATATCTACTTTTCAATTGGCAAGCAGCGATATGACGAGATGGAGAGAAGATCAGACAATGGTGATAGCAGGGCCAAACAATGGCTTGGGCATTTCTGCAGGCTTGGTGAATATCTTAATGTAAGTTTCAGATAGTGGAGTTTTTTATTAACCTCGGCAAAGGATTTCTGCTCTCGTGCTTGTGCTCAAGGAGAAAACATGAACAATAGAGTCAGCGGCATCCTGCTTCATGTCAGCTCCCTGCCCTCGCAATTTGGGATAGGGGATCTGGGGCCCGAGGCATATCGATTTGCCGATTTTCTTTCAAAAACAAAACAGGGCATATGGCAAATACTGCCCATTAACCTGACTGATGTGGCACAAGGCAATTCGCCATATCAAAGCGCATCCGCATTTGCAGGAAATCCATTGCTACTCAGCCCCGAGATGATGGTCAATGATGGTTTCATAGCACAATCAGAGATTGAACATGTGCCCAGCTTTCCAAAAGATCACGTAGACTATACTGCCGTTATAGCTTACAAAAAGCGTATATTTAAGGTTGCCTACAAGCGCTTTCAGCAGATGCAAAACAGGCAAGATTACGAGGCATTCTGCACAGAGCAATCCGATTGGCTTGATGATTTTGCTCTTTTTATGGCGCTAAGGGGGCATTTCCAAGGAAAACCCTGGACTGAATGGCCTCATGACATACGAGATAGAAAAGCAGATGTTTTGTCCTCGCTGAAGAATAAATTTCGCGACACGATTGAGAGCAGTAAGTTTCTCCAATATCTTTTTTTTAAGCAGTGGGATTCACTCAAGGATCACTGCAACCATAATGGGGTTCATATCTTCGGAGATATCCCCATTTATGTGATACATGACAGTGTGGATGTGTGGGCAAATCCAGACCTATTTATGCTCGACGAAGAAAAGAGACCGTCTGCAATTGCGGGTGTACCGCCAGATTATTTCAGTGAGACGGGTCAACTCTGGGGTAATCCTATCTATAGATGGGATGTTTTGAGGGAATCGGGGTATGAGTGGTGGATGAGAAGATTTGAACATAATGCTCGCCTTTTAGACCTTATAAGAATTGATCATTTTCGTGGGCTTGTTGGATACTGGTTAGTTCCTGCAGGAGAGACAAATGCCGTGAACGGACAATGGGTTAAAGCACCGGCAGAGGATTTTTTTACTGTCCTGCTTCAAAGATTTCCTGAGATCCCTATTGTCGCTGAAGATCTCGGTGTTATTACCTCTGACGTAATTGAAATCATGGACCGCTTTGAATTTCCTGGCATGAAGATCCTCCTCTTCGCCTTTGGAGACGATATTGCAACGAATCCTTATATCCCCCATAATCTTCGTAAAAATTGTTTTATATACACGGGAACTCATGACAATAATACGGCAAGGGGGTGGTATGAAAGAGAGGCAAGCCCGGACATTAAAAAGAAACTTTTTCAATATTTAGGGCAGGAGGTTTGCGCAGAGAATATTCACTGTGTTCTCGTAAGGCTTGCCATGATGTCTGTAGCAAAGGCAGCTATATTTCCCATGCAAGATATTCTTGGCTTAGGCGAGGAGGCGAGGATGAATAGACCCGCTACAACAGTCAACAACTGGCAGTGGAGGCTTTTGCCGGAACAGCTAACGCCATCAATAAGCGATAGGCTTCGAGAGATGACGGAGATTTACGGAAGGGGATTTTAGCACCCCAGTTGGGTTGGATATAGATGCAAAGTGCAAAGCGTGAGCAATAAAATGCATCGAGGCCATCTGATTAAAACCATTCCATACAGAATTATATAAAAGAAACGTATAGGCCTAAGTATGTTGCCGTTTGGACGCAAGTGCGCGATCAAATACTTTCATATATTCTTCAGCGGAGTGATTCCAGGAAAAATCTTGGGACATGGCGTTAAGCATCATTGATTGCCATAATTTTGGCTTTTTAAAAGTCTTGATAGCCTTGCGAACAGAAGCAATCATATCATCCTTATGAAAGCGAGCGAATTTAAAGCCAGTGGCTGTGGGGTTGTTCTCCTTCGGATCGATTACTGTATCCTGCAGCCCCCCGGTTGCCCGAACAATAGGTATGGTTCCGTATTTCAGACTGTACATTTGTGTGAGGCCACATGGCTCGTAGAGCGAGGGCATTAGAAACATATCAGAACCTGCCATTATTTTGTGGGATAGAACCGTATCAAAGCCAAACCTCAAACTGAATTTCGTTGGGTAGTGGGACTGAATTTTTGAAAAAAGTCTCTGATATCTTATGTCACCATCAGCGAGAAGAATAAGCCCCAAATCAAGAGCGAAGAGTTCATCCGCAGCCTCAGCCACAAGCATGCATCCCTTCTGGTCGAAAAGGCGTGTAACCATTGCCAGAAGGGGCTTTTCCAATAAATCATTCGGAAGGACCATCTCATTAAGCAGCGCCTTTTTGCAGTGTATCTTGCCCGAGAGAGATTTTGGAGAAAAATTGGCAGCTATATTAGTATCTGTTGCGGGATTCCAGATGTCATAGTTAACACCGTTCAAAATTCCATTAAGCCGGTCTCTGACTGAGTACATTAATCCCGCCATCCCATGGCCATACTCAGGTTCCTGAATCTCTTTTGCATAGGTGGGGCTCACCGTGACTACCTCCTGCGCATATACAATGCCGGCCTTTAAGAGGTTCATCTGCCCAAAGTACTCAAGACCCTCCATGGTATAATAGCTATCCGGCAGGCCGATAGCTTCTATTCGTTCTGGTGGAACAAGCCCCATGTAACCCAGGTTATGAATTGCAAAAACTCCTGCGGTGTTAGGAAGCGCTCCTTCGTCCATAAGAGCCATCAAAAGGCCAGTTTGCCAGTCATTAGCCAGTATAACGTCAGGGGAAAAATCTAAGGCCTCACAGAAAGCAGGGATACTCCGGGAAAAAAATATATACCTTTCGCGGTTATCAATGTATTCCCCTTGACTACTGCCATAGAGCTCAGATCGATCAAAATATTCATCTCTCCGCACAAAATAGGCAGGGACATGAGGGGCAAGCTCTCCTGCAAGGATGTCAGCGGTTAGGGTAATTCTACCTAAAGAAATGGGCAAGCCTTTGGCGACTGTCTTGAGGGCTGGATCCTTTTCGATTATACGCCGGTAAGCAGGTAGTAGTATCGAAACATTATGCCCCATATCGCGAAAAGCAAGGGGAAGGCTTCCAATTAC
>CAYMVB010000105.1:0-2229 GCA_964393665.1 uncultured Desulfobacteraceae bacterium
GGCTGGTCCATCAGCGAGCCCATTCACGGAAAGGAAGATGATCGGGATCACACCCGGGATGCCCGATCGTTATACGACAAGCTTGAGCACGTCATAGTACCTAAAATGACTTTTTGCGAGTTCGTCAAATTTTAAAGGAAAAAATTTAGATCTATCAGCTGTTGCTTAGTTGGAGATTAACTCTGCAGATTATATAATTAAAGTTTTACAAGGTTTTAAGACGACAGGATTAATAGATTCAAAATACACGAGGGGGACTTAATTCCAATCCGATGCGATGAAGTTATTGACCGCAATATAACAAAAAATTTGGACGGCGGAAGAAAAGTAATAGATAAAACTAATGCTGAATTACTAAAGAAGCAAATAGAAAATGTTGACAAGTTTATAACGCATTGCAATTAAAATACTAACAGGTCTTGCTTTTTGCCATTCTGGAATGAATAGAGCCCTTTTTTAAGGGGTATTACAGTAACCACCATCCAACCACCACCAAAGCCAATCCATATCCTTCCCTCACGTCAGTCCACTACGCTATTCCCTTGGCCCCGTGGTGAGAACAAATAGGAGAACAAACAAAGACAGCGCCCTTTTATTACCCCGGACACCCTGCTGGCGATCCTCACGGACGGCCGGGTGACCGGAATCAGGACATACCCCGTTTCAAAATTCGTCAATTCTCCCCAAAACAACGACCCGCGCTGCATAGAACCAGATATAGAACAGGCACAAATACAGCATGTGCGGTGACAATAACCAAGCTACAAAAAATCCGAGTACAATAAGTCCCACCATCAGGCTGACCCCTAATACTCTATTGATTTTTCCCGATGCCAAGGGACGAAGTTCTTTTCGGGTACTTCCGGTCCTCCTCAATGTCTATAATGTCGTTGTTGAATATACAAACGGCGCTTGCCACAATGCAGAAAACAATAAAGGCAAGGGTCGCGGCGAGGAGACGAGCTACTTAGTGAAAATGCAGGGCAAAGAACAGAGGCAGGAAAACGAACAAATTTTTTGTCCATTGCTGAGGCCCCGAGGAGGAGGAAAAGGTCGTTTATCACTGGAAGTACCTGTAAAATGGTTTAGCTGCCATATCTAACAGTTCATTGTCCCCCCATCAGCCAGCGTTTTTTCATTAGTAGATATGCGAAGAAAAAGGTTACTAGCCCGAATAAAAGCAAATATATCCATTGCAGAGATAGATTTGACATTCTGCCTTCCTCCAGGAGGATTGATTTAACTGGCTCATAAAACTGGTAGGAAGGTAAAAAAGGAGCAACGGCTGTTAATTTTTGTGAAAAATCCGATAACGCAGAAGGAAGCAGATGGGGGAGATAGAAAATAACGCCTAAAGTTCTGGCGCTAGCCTGATTGCGGCATAAAAAACCCAGAAAGATTCCGTAAGAGCTAAAACAGAAACTGCCAAACCCTATAAATGCAACATAACTCAAACCATTTCCAAGATCAAATTTACCCAGCAGATGGAGGAATAGGACTGCTATGAGTATTAAAATCATACCTAAAAACAATTTAGCGATAAGCCACTCAATTTCGCGCATGGGAGTTTGCAAAAGAGCAAGAAGTAATTTTTTTTCCTTTTCTTCGGCAACTTGCGCAGGTATTATAATGAAGCTTACCAGTAAAACTAACATTAGAATCCAGGTAGGCAAAGTCTGTTTTTGCATTCCACCTTTCTGAAGATGCTTAATATCAGAAATCCAGTTTATGCTGTTTTCTTCTACTGCGTTTTGTAATGCTGAAAAGCTCTCCACTATTGAAAGGGTTAGTAAAGACTCTTTCTTTAAAACTACAAGGACTAAACTATTTTGATTGATTTCAGATCTTAATAACAGGCCGTCTATTTTTCTTTCCTTTAACCATTTTGTGCCTTCCTCTTCATTAGAAACACGAGAAACTGCGAATACTCTATCGGCTGATTTAATGGTTTGCAGAATAACAGGGTCATACATTTCTTCTTGAATAAGTCCTATATTAATTCTTTTAAAGTCTGCATCTGTCCTATCTACTAACTTCAAAGAGATAAGAACAAAAAAAGGTATAAAAAGAATCAGATAGATTGTCTTATTCTTGAATGCTATGGCTAAATCATTCAAAGTTAATGTAATGATATTTCTTATCATCATAGGTATAGCTTTTCATGAATTTCTGATTGGAAATATTTTTGGGTTGAACCATCGAAGACCAAATATCCTTGATGCAGCACAA
>CAYMVB010000106.1:0-4153 GCA_964393665.1 uncultured Desulfobacteraceae bacterium
AAAGGGTAAAAAATTCATAGGATTAAGATTTTGTATACTGTATACAAATCCTTTGTCAAGGGAAAAATACTGCAGCTAAAATTGAAAAGATTGAGTAAGGCTACACTACTCAACTAATTTTTTAACCCAGAGTTTAAGGGCAGGAAAATAATTTGTTAATCCTAGGGGGTAATTTTAGCCCACGTTGTCGAAAAGATTGCTGACGCTTGAACGCAATATATTCCTTTGGGCAAGACTCATAAAGAGTGAGGGCAATAAACGATAGTATTGCAAAACTTTTGATAGGATAAACATTGAGCTTATACTAAAAATATGGGAAGGCTATGTAAATAGTTTTTCCCCTTTTGCGAGGGCTTCCAAAAAACCCCTGTCAATTATTTTAATATTGTTTCCATCTTGTTCAATTATTCCTGTTTCACGCATTTTTGCAAAAATCCTGGAAAGGGTCTCCGGGATAGTCCCAAGCAGGCTTGCAAGTTGCCCTTTTGTTATATCCAGGGTAAAAGAATCGCCAGCTCCTTTTTCAGTTAAAACATCAAGGAAATAAGCGGATAGGCGGCTTGGGATTTCCTTCAAGGAGAGATTTTCTATTTGGACAGTAAATTGACGTAAACGATCAGACACGGCTGCAAGCATATTAAGGGCAATTTCAGGGTGCCTGCTCACCAAACCAAGAAAGGTATCACGAGAAAAAAATATAACGTTAGCCGGCTTCATTGCCTCGGCGCTTGCAGGGTAGGTATTTCCTGAAAATACAGGAACAGGGGCAAAGATTTCATAGGGTTTTATAACTTCCAAGATCTTCTCCTTTCCCTCCATGGATGTTTTATATATCTTTACAAGGCCGGAATGAATTAGAAAAAACCCCCTCCCCTTATTGCCCTCCAAAAAAATAGTTTCTCCTTTAATAAAATGCTTTTCCACTGCTATGGTGGATAGGGCAATTAATTGATCTCTAGAAAGCCCCTTAAAAAGAGGGGCATGAGAAATGATTTCTAATATACGGTTCATAACAGCAGCCTCAATGGGTAAACTATGTTGTTAGGCTTAGGGTCCCTTAGTTTAAAGCCCATGAGCTTGAGATTATATTGCATGGCTGATATTCTCTAAAATGCTTGACCTTTGTGGCTATTGCCTTTTTTAAAACAATAAAATAATGCTGTAAGCCATGAAAAACTATCTCTTAAATTCAAATATTTCTAAGCTTATGAAAGGCCGGCGTTCGTTTTAATAAGCAAACAGGTATTATTTTTCATACCCTCGCCTAGTTGTGTTTGTCCATGGGCCACTTTCCATCCCAGCATTTTAGACAGAGGCTTTCCCTTGGAATATTCAAGGCGCTAACAAAGGCTTCAAGGCTGTTATACTTTACAGAATCAGCGCCTATCTTTTCAGCCATCCACGCCTCTAAACCTTTAAGCTGGTCAAATGTTCTAATGTCTCCCTCGGGAATATATGCTCTTGCCACCAATTCTTCATAGGTTCTCGTGGATATACCAAAATCACAAGGGTACATTAAGGGCGGGCACGCAATCCTTACATGGATTTCCTTGGCCCCAGCATTTTTTAAGTCTCTCACCTTGTTCTTGATTTGTGTGCCCCTGACTATGGAGTCATCACAAAGAACAATGATTTTATCCATTATAGCGTATTTTAATACGGATAGCTTGTTCTGGGCCATTTTTTCCCTGTCATCTTGGGTTAACTGTGTGTAGCTTCTATCTGCATATCTATTGTAAAGGAAGACCTCCTGGTAGCGCAACCCCGAGAACATATGATAACCAAGGGCATGGCCAATGCCTGACAACGGCACAGGTGCTACAAGATCTGCCTTTATCCCTCCTTCCTTTAGGTCCCTCTCGGCCAGCTTTTTTCCTAAATTATTCCTGGCCTCCTGCACATAAAGCCCATCAATCTTACTGTCCATGCTGGCTGTATATGCCCATTCAAAGGCACAATGAGCCCTTCTAGGGCTCTCGAGTTGTTTTTTTGTCTCAAATCCATCTTTAGACATAAAGACAATTTCCCCTGGCATTACATCTCTGCATTTACTTATTCCAATATCCTGAACAGCCCTTGACTCAGAGCTTACTACATATGTTCCTGATTTTTCTCCCAGCATAAGGGGCCTGAATCCGTATATATCCCTTGCAGCATATATTCCCTCATGTGTCAAAACAACCAGAGAATAGGCCCCATATATTTTTTCAAAGAGCCTTGATATGCCAGCAACAATATTTTTTTCTTGCATTATAAGTTTTGAGATAATCTCAATGTTCAGGCCATGGTAGAAGGCCTCTCCCCTGTCTTTCATCTCTGTTAGTAAATCTTCCCTGTTAATAATGTTACCGCTAAATGCCACTGCGATTTCCCCGACTGCCCCTTGCCACATCATCGGCTGCCTTTCATTTAGGCTCACATGACCTATGCCCATGCTTCCTTTAAAACTGTCTAATTCTTGAGAGCTAAAGGTGTTTCTGACCTGACCATAATGGGTTATAAGAAATATTCTGTTTCCGTTAAAGGTGGCAATCCCACAAAACTGCTGGCCTCTGTGTTGGAGAAAATCAAGGCCTTTATAAATATCTTCAACGCAATCACCTTGTTTTATAATTCCAAATACGGCGCAGTTATCACCGGTAAGCTTCATAAAAAATTCTCCTTTACCCTAAAATTTTGTAAAAATGATGCGGAAGAGAGGTTTTAAAATGGGCCTTTTCCCTCGCTTATAAAGATTTTGTTACAACTGTAAATTATAATGTAGTGATTCTACCAATGTCATATAAATTTTAAAAACAAATTATAAAGATCTGTTTTCACGCTGAAAAGGCCTTATGTTGATTAATGCCCTCCTATGAAATAACGCCTGGTTTTCCTAAGCCGGAGGGCTAAATACCGAGCATCATGAAAATATTCTTATGAAAGATATTTATCAAGCGTTTTCTTTCCCCTTTTTAAAAATGTTTCCTTTGCCGGCGTATCCTTTTTGCGACATGATCTTTTTTATATCCATTTCAAAGCCTTTATTAGAGGGTCGGTAAAATATTTTCCCCCTAATTTTCTCGGGCAGATACTCCTGGCTTACCTCGGCATCTGGGTAATCATGGGGGTATATGTAACCCTTTGAATAGCCCATATCCTTCATCATTTTTGTAGGTGCATTCCTTAAATATAAAGGTACAGGCTGTGCACCAGACTTTTCAATCTCTTTCTCCACGGAATTTTCTGCCAGATAAATGGCATTACTCTTTGGGGCAATGCTTAAATATATCACGGCCTGAGCAAGGGAAAGCTTGGCCTCCGGAGGTCCCACTCTTTCCCATGCATTATATGCTGTCAGGGCTACCCCAAGCGCCGCAGGGTCTGCAAGGCCAACGTCCTCTGATGCAAACCTGATAAGTCTTCTCCCAATAAAAAGGGGGTCTTCACCGGCTTCCAGCATTCTGTAAAGCCAGTAGATGGATGCCTGGGGGTCACCTCCCCTCATACTCTTATGAAGAGCTGAAATTAGATTATAATGCTCTTCCCCGTTTTTATCATAAAATAAGGGTCTCCTGTCCAAGGATCGGGTTACATTGGAAGCATTCAAAATTCTTTCATCTTTCTTATTTGGCTGGGCAAAATAAACGGCTGACTCCAACGCATTTAAGGCTGATCTTGCATCTCCCTGGGATATATTTATGATATAGTTAAGTGCATCTTCTTCAATTTTTATATTCATATCGCCCAGCCCTCTTGCCTTATCTTTGACTGCTCTGTTTAAAATGATTTTCATGTCTTCATGGCCTATAGATTTTAAGGTCATAACCCGAACTCTTGACAAGAGAGGGGGGATAATTTCAAATGATGGGTTTTGTGTGGTAGCCCCAATAAGAATGATTAGCCCGCTTTCTACATGGGGAAGAAATGCATCCTGTTGTGCCTTGTTAAATCGATGGATTTCATCTACAAAAAGAATGGTTGGTTTTAGCTTATATCTATAGTTTTTTTTGGCCGCACTGATTACTTCTCTTAGTTCCTTTAAGCCGGATATTACCGCAGAGAAGGTCTCGAAAGGGCTTTCAGTATACTGGGCAACAAGCCTTGCGATTGTTGTTTTTCCTGATCCCGGAGGCCCCCAAAATAGCATGGAAAAAAGCCTCCCTGTATCAAG
>CAYMVB010000107.1:0-3439 GCA_964393665.1 uncultured Desulfobacteraceae bacterium
AGTAATAAATATTTTAATTTTAATAGGGAGGCTTGTTATGCGAAAGGTATTTATTTTAGCACTTATAGGTGGTTTTTTGTGTTTTGGGCTTGTTACTCCTGGGGCGGCAAAGCCAATTAAGGTAGGGGCCATATTAAACCTTACAGGGCCTGCTTCTACATGGGGGCAGTTCCATGCGAAAGGGCATAAAGATTATTTTAGATATGTCAATGAGGTGAAGGGGGGAATCGGTGGCAATGAGATTGATCTGACTGTGGTTGATCATGCCTATAAGGTTCCTGAGGCAGTTAAGTATGTAAAAAAGTTTTGTACATCAGATAAGATGGACATGCTTGCCACCTGGGATGCAGGTTCAGGCATCATGGCAAAACCAATCATACAAAAATACAAGACACCTAATATCAACTATTCTACCTACCAGGGCATACTAAATCCCCCAATTGATTATGCTTATCTGCCCTTCGGTAGTTACATCATGGATTCATACGCCGTCTTGGAATATATAAGGGCCATACATAAAGGCCAGGACGCGCCAAAGGTGGGCCTGCTTACCTATAACAATGCATACGGAAAATCTATACACGAACCATCTAAGGAATATGCCGAGAAAAACGGCATTAATATTGTGAGCATTGAAGAATTTCCACCTAAGAACCTTGATCTCAACACAGAATGTCTCAGACTCAAGGAGGCCGGTGCCGAGTATGTCTTTATGCAGTGTCTTCCATCCGCCGTCCTTATGGCCCTTGAAGCATCGGACAGGGTTAAGTTTGACGTTCCCTTTTTTGGAACATGGACATCCACAGACCCCGATTTTTTTGTAAGAGGCAAAGGCCTTCTCAGGGATAGGATGCATATGCAATTTCCTGGAGGGCTTCCTGTTGATGGGGTCCCTGGGATGAAGGTTATGGAAGAACTGTGGGATCGCTATAAGACAGTAACCAAATTTGACACCTCATACTGGGAAGGAGTCTCCGTTGCAATGATTATGGAGAAGGCATTTCAAAGAGCCCATGATAAGTTCGGAAAGGTTAACAGTGAGACCATAAATCAGGCCCTGGAAACATTTAACAATGAGGATTTTGGCGGAATCATACCTAATGTAACATATACAAAGACAGATCATGGCGGCTCATTTACCGCCAGGATTGTCAAAATAAACGAAGATCAAACCTTTACACCACTCACTAACTTTTTTATCCCTGGAAAAGAGCGGGTAAAACTTTTAAAAAGGTAATAAATGAAGGCTTTTAGAGGTCAACCAAGTATTTTTACCTCCAGGCAGCCCGAAGATACAAGGGCCGATCTGGAGGTAAAGAATCTATCGTTGCAATTCGGCGGGGTTACAGCCATTGATAATGTGGATGTATCCGTAAGCACTGGAGAGATATTGGCAATAATAGGCCCGAATGGGGCTGGGAAAACAAGCCTGTTGAACAGTATAACCGGATATTATAAACCACAAAAAGGCAGCATAATTTTTAATGGCAAGGAAATCACCAATCTTTCTACCCACCATCTTACCAAGATAGGGATCGGCAGAACATTTCAGAATATAGAGCTCTTTCCAGGTATAAGCGTTCTTAAAAACATGCTTTTAGCAAGGCATATTCATACCAGGTATGGCATCGGTTTAGCATCCTTCTTCTCTCCATCGGTTAAAAGAGAAGAGGTGAGCCACCGCCGGGTCTTGGAGGAACTGATCGATTTCCTTGAAATGCAGGCAATCAGAAAGCAATTAGTTGGCTCTTTGCCCTATGGATTACGCAAAAGGGTAGAGTTAGGGAGGGCATTGGCCTTAGAACCTAAATTGCTTATCCTTGATGAACCATTTGCGGGGATGACCTTAGAGGAAAAGGAAGATATGGTAAGGTTCCTCTTGGAACTTAATGAGGGCTGGGGGCAGACCATGATACTTGTTGAGCATGATATGTCCGTTGTTATGAGTATATCTCAAAAGGTTGCGGTGTTGGATTTCGGGAGGAAGATAACAGAAGGCCCACCAGAGATTGTTCAAAATCATCCCGAGGTAATTAAGGCATACCTTGGTGATGCAGTTAAAATTTAAATTACCATAACTAAGTTGAAAATCATTAACAGCTAATTGTTAATTAAGCAAGGTGTTTAGATTGGAAAAAATAAATAGCTTGGATAAACAAACTTTATCTGAACTTTCAAAATATACACTGCCACAAATCTTAGCAAAGAATGCTCGGGATTTAGGCACAGAAAAAGCTGCTATCAGGGAAAAAAGCTTTGGAATATGGAATGCATATACCTGGGATGATTATCTGCAGTATACGAAAAAGGCAGCCTTAGGATTAGCAACCCTTGGCCTGAAAAGGGGTGAAATTATTGGTATAATAACTAATAATCATTCTGAGTGGCTTTTTTCTGAGTTGGCAGCTCAGGCCCTTGGCGCAATAAGTTTGAACCTTTTTTCGTCTTCAATTGCCAAAGAGCTTTCCTTTGGTTTAGCCAGAGTAAATACGGCCTACGTTATTGCAGAGGATCAAGAGCAGGTTGATAAACTTCTCGAGGTCAAAGATGAGCTATCATTTGTCCGTAAGGTGATATATATAGACCAGACTGGCATGAGGACATATGCTGAAAATGATTGGCTTATAAGCTTCGAGAAGCTTTTAGAGCTTGGGTCGGATTTAGATAAAAAATCACCAAATTTTTTTACAGATGAGCTAAACAAGGGAAAACCGGATGATACAGCCCTGATGATAATGACCTCCGGAACTACGGGACTTCCAAAAGTTGCCATGATTAGCCATGAGAACTTTACTGAAATGGCGAGAAAATGGCTTGAGACAGCCCCTATCGGTATTGGCGATAACTGGATTTCCATTACTCCCCCCGCCTGGATTGTTGACCAAATGTGGGGTGTAGGGATAACCTTATGTGGTGGCATGGTGATGAATTTCCCTGAGACCCTTGACACTGCCGTTGAAGATTTCAGAGAAATTGGCCCAACCGTCATTATTACTGCATCCAGGTTTTGGGAAGATCTTGCCTCAAAGATCAGGGTTAAGATAAGTGATTCTAGTTTCATCAAGCGCTTTTTGTATCATAGCTGCATGAAGATAGGGGGAAAGGTTGTTGACAAAGAGTCTCAGAAACAGAACGTTTCATCCTTTTTAAAATTTCTTTACTGGGCTGCATCGCACATTATGTTTATCCCTCTGATGGATAGGGTCGGATGTTTGCAATTTAGGGGTGCATACACTGGGGGACATCCCATAAGCCCTGATGTCATTAGGTTTTTCAGGGCAAATGGCCTGAATTTAAAACAATGCTACGGCCTTACTGAGGCAGGAGGCATATTTCAAGTGCAGCCCGATGATGAGGTAAAGTTAGAGACCGTTGGTGTGCCGTTACCCAGAACAGATGTCAAAATAGGTGAAGACCAGGAAGTACTTGTAAAAAGCAC
>CAYMVB010000108.1:0-4910 GCA_964393665.1 uncultured Desulfobacteraceae bacterium
GCTGTTGAGTAGCCAAACATTTTAGAAAGAGGAACAACGGCATTTACTATCTTAACGGTCCCTTTTGTTGCAATATGTTCAATCCTTCCATCCCTGGAGTTTGCATCACCTATCACATCTCCAAGAAATTCTTCCGGTACAATTATTTCGACCCTCATGATAGGCTCGAGTAATATTGGCTTTGCTTTTTCGCATGCCTTTTTGAAGGCAATAGACGCAACAATCTTGAAGGAAAGTGCAGTAGAGAGAAGTTCCTTGATATCGGCATTCAATATAATGCTTCTTACATCAGTTACGCGATACCCCATCAGAACACCACTTTCCATAGCCTCTGTAATACCTTCTTCTATAGCATTTATGATTTCGTTGGTAAGTAAAGGGTCTGAGACCTTATTTTCAAATTTTTTCCCTGCGCCTCTCTCTAAGGGTGAAACAGCAATTTTGATACCAGCGAAGTGACTTTCACCTCCCCATTCCCTATCAAAAATTGCCTCTGCCTCTGCCTCCTCTGTTATTGTTTCCATATAAACTACTTGTGGCTTGCCAGTATTTATATCCAGAGAAAACTCCCTTTTTAATCTATGCACTAATACATCCAAATGAAGTTCACCCATGCCGGAAATTATCATCTGACCGGTATCTTTATCTATTTCGAACTTGAGGGTAGGGTCTTCATCTGCCACCTTCGCCAAAATTTCTTGTAATTTTTCCTGGTCACCTACATGCTTAGGCTCGACAGCTACAGATATCACGGGTAAATCAAATTCAATTGATTCAAGCAATATGGGCTTGCTTTTTTCGCACAGTGTATCGCCGGTAAAGGTTCCTTTTAAACCCATAACAGCAATAATATCGCCTGTGATAACCTGTTCTATCCTTTCCCTCTTATTCGCATGCATTTTATAGGCCCTGGCAATTCTTTCTGAAGAGTTCCTTGTGCTGTTAAAAACTGTGGCGCCTGGCTTAATGCTCCCGGAGTAAACCCTGAGATAGGTCATTCTTCTGCCCTGATCCATTGCAACCTTGAATGCCAGAGACGAGAATGGTTCTTTTATGGATACCGATCTTGTCTCAATTTCATGTGTGCTTGGGTTAATGCCGCTTACTGGCGGGATATCTATTGGTGAAGGGAGAAACTCAACTATACTATCTAAAATTGGCTGGACACCTTTATTTCTAAGTGCTGCGCCGCAGAATACAGGAACAAGCTTTAACCCAATTGTGGCCTCCCTAACAGCTGTTTTAATTGATTTACTATCAATCTCCTCCTCAGCTAGGTATTTCTCCATTATCGTATCGTCATAATCGGCTAATAGCTCGAGCGTTTTTTCCCTTTGCTCAATAGCCTTTTCCTGGTATTGTTCAGGTATAGGTATTTCCTCAACTGATATACCTAAGTCATCTTCGTTCCATAAAAGCGCCTTCATTTTGATTAAGTCAATTATACCTTGAAATTCTTCTTCCAACCCCCAAGGCAATTGAAGGATAAGAGGCCTTGCTCCAAGCCTTTCCTTCATCATCTGGACAGCATTATCAAAATTGGCACCAATTCTATCTATCTTATTTATAAATGCAATCTTTGGAACCTTGTATCTGTCGGCTTGATGCCATACAGTTTCCGACTGGGGTTCTACCCCCCCAACCGCACAAAACACCCCAATTGCACCATCCAGAACCCTCAATGATCTTTCAACCTCTATGGTAAAATCAACATGGCCTGGTGTATCTATAATATTAATTGTATGCCCAAGCCAGCTGCATGTTGTTACGGCAGAGGTTATTGTTATTCCCCTCTCCTGCTCCTCAGGCATCCAGTCCATTATAGCTTCGCCATTGTGCACTTCTCCCATTTTATGCGACCTTCCGGTATAGAAAAGCATTCTTTCTGTTAAGGTAGTCTTGCCTGCATCTATATGGGCTATTATACCTATATTGCGTGTTTTCTTTAACTGTTCCGTTGACATAGGTTCGCATTTTAGGGTATCTTTTCTGGCGTGTCAAGTTAGTAAATAATCACGACTATTCACGGAATCGCTCGTTTTATAGAAAACTAAGCACTATGTTATCCTTAACTTTAAATATGCCGATTTTACCAGGGGTTGTTGGAATAAAAATAATAATGACAGGCAGGGAGGTCTCACGAAGGATCATTCTCTATTATGAACACAGGCGATAAATTATTGATTATCTATAATCTGCTTTTATCATCATTTGGCAAGCAAAACTGGTGGCCTGCGGAAACAAAAATCGAGATGATTGTTGGTGCTGTGCTCACCCAGAATACAAGCTGGAGCAACGTGGAAAAGGCTATCCGAAATCTTAGGACAAGAGATCTATTGTCTATCGAAGGTCTGAGCGACACACCTCTAAATGTTCTATCTGATTATATCAAACCCGCAGGCTATTTTAATCTTAAGGCAAGGCGACTTAAAAATCTCATACATTTTGTAAACGATAGATACGCTGGGGACTTAGATGAGATGTTTTCCCTTGATATTACTACAATGAGAGAAGGGCTCTTGTCTGTAAACGGAATAGGCAGAGAAACTGCTGATAGCATTGTTTTATATGGAGCTGAATTGCCTCTTTTTGTCATTGATACATATACCTACAGGATCTTAACGAGGCATGGGTTAGTAGATGAAAATGTTGATTATTCCGAGTTACAGGCTATTTTTATGGATAATCTTCCTCATGAAGCTGAGCTTTTCAAGGAATTTCATGCCCTTATTGTAAAAGCAGGAAAAGAGTTTTGCAAAAAAAAGCCACAGTGCATTAAATGTCCCCTTCGGATTTTAGATACAGAGATTTCTTAGCGCAATCAATAGATGTTTCCCATTTCGATGTTCAGGCTCTTATATGTAATGGTTGCGCAAGGCTTTCCACCTTAGAAACCCATTTTCATTACGTTATATAATAGCCATAAAAAATAGTGTATTATGTATTCCTACCTCATGGTATTTGTATTCCAAACAGCCTAAAAAATTCTTATACCAAGTACATTACTAATGAAAAACAATAGATTTATTTATTATATGAAAGCCCTTAGATTGCCTTTTCTTACAGGATCCCTGGTGCCTCTCATTACCGCCTCTTTCTTTTGTTATTACAAAGGCGCATTCGCTTTTTATCCCTTTTTTATTGCGATATTAGGGGTAAGCGCCTTACATCTCGGATCAAACCTCTTTAACGATTATTTTGATGCCCCGGGAACGGACGCTATTAACAGAAGAATAACACCGTTCAGTGGAGGTAGCAGGGTCATCCAGGAACATAAGGTGCAACCTAGCTCAATTCTTGTTTTGTCATTGCTATTATTTTTAATTGGGACTCTATGCGGTCTTTTGTTCTATGTAAATGGAAGACCTTATGTTTTGCTCATAGGGCTTTTCGGCCTTTTTGCAGGATTGGCTTATTCTGCACCACCAATTAAACTGATGTCTATTGGCTTGGGGGAAATATTCATCTTTTTTGCCTTTGGACCATTTATAACCCTCGGGACTAGTTATGTAATCACAGGGATTCTCTCCTGGTCTGATTTTTTGCTGGGCATCCCGCATGGCTTCTTCATAATGGCAGTTATATGGATAAATGAGTTTCCAGATTATCAGGCAGACCATGATAGCAAAAAACGCAATATTGTTGTAAGGCTTGGGCTTAGCAAGGCACGATACGTTTACGGCCTTATTATGCTTCTTCCCTTTTTCTTTGTAATACTGCTTGTGTTAGCAATAGGAATTCCGTATACTATTTTACTCTCCTTGGTTGCCATACCTTTATCCATTAAGGCCATTTATATATTATGGGATAACTATATGTCCTATAAGAATTTAATACCTGCACAAGCACTTACAATTATAACGATGACCTCTGTTGGGCTGCTTATTTCAGCGGGGCTTTTTATAAGTAAAACATTAGGCATTTAGAATGGTAAGAAAAAAACGTTTGCTCATTTACAGCATATCAATCTTTGCGCTCTTCTCGATTATGGGTCTTTACTTCGCATATTTTTTAATAAGCCCTGGCTCAAAGGGAAACGAGGAGAAGATCTTTATGATTAAAAAGGGTGCCAGCCTTAAAAAAGTTGCTGCTGACCTTAAAAGAGAAGGCCTTATCAAAAATCAATACTTGTTTATATTCATGGCGGTTATTAAAGGAGAGTGCAAGAACATTAAGGCCGGGGAATACAGCCTTAATCTGTTAATGAGCCCGATTGACATATTTAATGCCCTTATATCCGGTGCTGTTAAAACCTATTCATTAACTATTCCCGAAGGTTTTACCGCTGAGCAAATTGCACATTCCCTGGAGGCGAAAGCCCTGATGAATAAAGAAACATTTATAGAGCTGGTAACTGATAAAAATGTTGCGGCCTCTTATAATATTAATGGGGCAGGACTGGAGGGATATTTGTTTCCCGATACATATAGTATAAGTAAGGATGTGAAGGAGAAGGATTTGATTGATATTATGGTCAAGCGTTTCAGGCGTGTTTTTAAGGAAGAGGCCGAAAGGGAAGAACCTACTGAGGGGCAATCCTTGTCCGAAAGGGAGATTGTAACGCTGGCATCAATCATAGAAAAAGAAACCGCAAGCCCTGAAGAGAGGCCTCTCGTTGCCTCCGTGTTTCTTAATAGGCTAAAGAGAGGCATGAGGCTTGAAAGTGATCCAACAGTTATATATGGCTTAAAAGAATTTGACGGTGACCTTACAAGAAAAAACCTTTTAACGCCTAACCCATATAATACATACATCATTTATGGGCTCCCCCCAGGACCTATTGGCAATCCTGGGAGGGGATCCCTAAAAGCAGCAATAAATCCAGCGAAAACAGATTACTTGTACTTTGTTTCTAAAAATAATGGCACTCATTATTTCTCTGGAACGTTATCAGAGCATAACCGTGCAGT
>CAYMVB010000109.1:0-7842 GCA_964393665.1 uncultured Desulfobacteraceae bacterium
ATGGACTATGCCTGGGAGTATCTTTCAGTGGCTGTACAGCATGGCTTACAATACATCCTTCTTCCTGACGAGATCAACCTGGGCAATTACCAGTTCGATAAGCTCTATGCTCAGGCAGTAGTCAAAGTTACAGGTAAAAAACCCGGAACTTTCATGGATATGAAGGGGGGCTCAGTGACTTACGGACTCACCATGATCAAGAATGCCCCAAATGCAAAAGCAGCAATAGCCTTTTTGGAGCATATGTTGAATCCTCAGGGGGGTCTTAAGGTGCTAAAAGATATGGGGCAGCCTCCTTTTGTGCCTTGCAGGGTGCCAACTGAATCAATGAAGACCTCACTCCCGGAGCCTCTAAAAAATCTGGTAAAGGTTAAAAACTGATATGAAAAAGGACAAGAGATGAAGCGTGAGCTGTTTTTCTGGATATCCGTTTCCTGCGGCATCATGATTATGGCTTTTATCACCCTCCCCCTCATCCAATTGCTTACTTCGCCCTCCGTTGGCATGCTCAAAGAGTCGATTCAGGATAGAGACGTAATGAGGTCAATCTGGCTAAGTATATACACGGCCGGACTGGCCGCCTTAATATCCTTTTTCTTTGGCACCCCTCTCGCTTATATCCTTGCACGCAGTAATTTCAGGGGAAAGAGGTTGGTTGAAAGTATCATTGATCTGCCTATTGCTATTCCCCATCCCGTTGTAGGTATCGCTATCTTAAGTGTGGCCGGGAAAAACCACTGGTTCGGCCACGTTTTAGCAGAGCTGGGAATACGGATTATGGGGAGTGTCACCGGTATTATTACTGTACTTATTTTTGTAGGGCTCCCATTTTATTTGAATGCCACAAAAACAGGCTTTGAAGCCATCTCCCCGAGACTGGAAAATGTTTCGCGGAGCCTTGGCGCCTCACTGCCGAGCACCTTTTTTCGCATTACCTTCCCCCTCGCATGGCGCAGTATGCTTATAGGCATTATCATGTGTTCTGCGAGAGCCATTAGCGAATTCGGGGCGGTAGTAATCGTTGCCTATCACCCCATGATCGCCCCAGTCATGATCTACGAACGCTTCGAGGCATACGGCCTAAAATATTCCCAGCCTGTCGCCGTTTGGCTTGTGTCTATTTCCCTGTTGCTTTTTCTGATACTCCGAATCCTTACCTTAAGAAACAGAAGTGAAATATGATTTCAATACACAATCTCAATATTAACCTAAAGGAATTTAACCTCTACGATATTAATCTCAGTATTGATAAAAATGAATTTTTCGCCCTTATGGGGCCTACCGGCGCTGGAAAGACGGTTCTATTAGAGGCGATAGCAGGCCTGGTACCCTTAATAAGGGGGAAAATTTTTGTTGGGGAAAGAGAGGTCACTAAGCTTCCCCCTGAAAAACGTGGCATCAGTATTGTTTACCAGGATTATGCCCTCTTCCCTCACCTTACCGTACTTCAAAATATAACATATGGCCTGCACTTTCAAAAAATAGATAAGACCAATGCGGAAAAGCGACTCCATCGATTACTTGGAGTATTGAACCTTTTCGACCTGAAAAACCGTTTTCCTGTAAACTTAAGCGGAGGTGAAAAGCAACGTGTTGCCTTGGCCAGGGCCTTGATAGTCGAACCCGAGGTTCTCCTCCTCGACGAGCCCCTTTCTTCATTGGACCCCAATTTCAGGGAAGAAATTAGAAGCGCTCTTAAACGGCTTCATCAATCTTCTAACACTACGTTTCTCATGGTGACCCACGATTTTGCTGATGTACTGTCATTAGCAGGGCGAGCTGCAGTTATGAATAAGGGCCATATTGAGCAGATAGGTAATGTGAGAGAAATCTTCGAAAAACCAGCCTCTCCTTTTGTTGCAGATTTTGTAGGGATGAAGAACCTTTACGAGGCCTCTTTTAATAAGACATACTCAGTGGTATCAGGGCTAAAAATCGATATAGGCAGAGCAGTTAATCCCTCTTCCCGCTATCTGGCAATCAGGCCTGAGGATATTATTTTAAGCAGAGAAAAGTTTACCTCAAGCATGAGAAATAACTACTCAGGTATTATAAGCCAAATCAACAATCACGGCTTTTTTTACGAAATAGCTGTGAACGTAAAAAAACTATCCTTTAAGGCCTTGATAACAAAAGGAGCCCTCATTGACCTTGCACTGGAAGAAGGTATGCCAGTTTATTTATGCTTTAAAGCCTCCTCAATTCATGTGTTTTAACTATCCCCTTACATATCATACCCAAAGAAACTCTAAAATGAGGGCATGAAAATTATAGAGCAAGGTCTTCTCTTTAAGGCCTTTTGAATAGCTGTACTAGCTAGAAGTTCACACCTGCGCCTACTATATACTTTACATCAGTGTTATCTGCACCAGTGGCAGGCGTTGAATCATAATCGAATATCATTTTTAAATTTGTGAAAATACTTGATGTTATTGGTGCCCTCAGCTCCGCCGTTGTCGTCAAATAGTAGTCCGATAGATCACCCAGTGCCGGAAAATAACTTGTATCATTTATAAATACCAGCTTATTGCCCTCCCAGAACCGTTTGTCAAAATGGTAACTCAATTGCGCGGACAATTCACTTTCACTATCATTCTGACCCTTGTAACTCTCGTGGAGACTGGCAAGACCAACCTCTGTCAAAAAATTCATATCCGCCGACTCTATCCACTGATAACCAGCCCCACCGCCGACAACTACCCTGCGATCCAGGTCGGCGATACTATCTTTTTCATAGCGCCCGCTTCCATAACCATACCATCTATTCGTAACAAAATAATCATACTTGCCCTTTAAACGCCACCAGTTTTCAGTTACCTCCATGTCACCTGTACCCTGGTCCTTTTGTTCGCTCCGGCCGTAATCACCACCGAACGTTACCCTGTCATGCTTACCACGTCGCTGCGTAGTAAAACTCGCAGAACTATTCTCTATCCGCGTATTACCATGCGTGGATGTAATGCCAACAGTAGCATCCCCGTGCCACCGAGGTAGTTGAGGCCCTGGCGGATTTATAGATGCTACTTTCTCCAGCTCAAAATTCTCAGGGTCTAGCAAGGGACCTTTCTTTATCGCTATCTGTCCGGACTTAGATTTACTGACCTGCTGTTTAATACTTGTACCATCCTTAAAGTGTATCTCAACTTCTTTATCACTACTGAATGTACTTATATCGGAGATATCCACCGTGACATCACCGGCAACCGAAGAGTTGATGGTAAGCTTACCCTCTGTAAGCAATTTGATCTGGCCAGTAAGTTTATCACCATTCTTGAAATAGATCTCATCTGCTCCTGCATTGCTGCAGAAAACCAACAAAATGCCTAACACAAAGAAGTTGCGTATCATTCGTGACCTCCTATCCCGTAAGCTGAAATCAAGCTGATTTTTTTTCTATTGCAAGGTGCAAGGGTGCAGACCCACCGCCCTTATCCCGGCCCATATACAGGGTGGTGTGCGGAAACGGAATCTCGATATCCCTTTCATCAAACATAATCTTAAGCCGTCTATTGAATTCCCTGGCTACAGACCATTGCTTAATAGGTTTCGTTTTAGTCCGGGCCTTGATAATCACCGCAGAATCTCCAAACTTATCAAGCCCAAGTATCTCAATAGGCTCGAGGATATCCTCGCTGAACATAGGGTCATCCCGTAACTTACGATCTATCTCCTTGACAATTTCAATGACCTCATCAACGTTTTCACGATATGCCACGCCTATATCAAAAACATATCTTGAGTACTCCATTGTCATATTGGTCACTACATGTATCTCGCCATTTCGAACATAATGAACATTGCCGGAAAGGTCCCGAAGGGTCGTCAAACGCAGCCCAACCTTTTCAACCAAGCCACCCTTGCCTGCTATATCAACAACGTCACCAACTCGTATCTGATTATCATAGAGGATAAAAAATCCCGTGATAACATCACGAATTATGTACTGCCCACCAAAGCCGGCAGCAATACCAACAACACCAGCAGCTGTTATTATAGGAGCTATTGGTATACCCAGTTCAGCTAGTATCATCACACCGGCCAAAATAACTACAACTATTCCTACAAAACTACTTGTTACGCTACTGAGGGTATCGGCCCGTTTTTGAAATTCCTCATCCTTGCCCTTGGCCTGTAGACGGAAAAACCGATCACACAGCCATTTGGTAATCTTTATAGCTGCAAACATCATGATAATAATCAAGACTACCCGCCAGCCGTGTTCTATCAAGGCTATTTTGGTACTTTCCCAGTACTCACTCACAATTACCTCCTTTCTTGCCTGAATATTGAAATGAGCTATTTTACATTGTTCGTCTCATTTGTTTGAGACACTACCTCAACATTCATTGGCGCCCTTTTGCGTCATAATAAATCAAAGAGCCATCAGACATAATAATATAAAAATATCGAGCAAAAAAGCCCTTCACAAAGACTGATCGCTTCTGCAGCAAACTTCCAAAATTTTTTAATGGCCTTGATAAAGTTACCTTCAGTATCTCTTACTTCTGATAATAGTTACAACCACCCAAAGACCGAGTATACCGGATATCATATAACCTATAATTCCAAATACTGGAAAACCCCATAATAACGGTCTCACTCCAGTGGTGATAATCATAGAAGAGCCGATAATCAAGGCAGCAATGATAATGGCAAAGGTTAAACGGTTAGAGACACCTTCCAGCGTTTGTCTAAGCCCCCCAAGGTTCTCATGCTCAAATCGCACACTAAGTTCCCCTCGATCCAGCTTATCAACAATCTGCGAGAATCTTCTTGGAACCAAACGGTATAAGGCAAGCAAATCTGACAGTGAGGTGCGAATATGTCGCAACATGACCCCAGGCTCAAATCGTTTTGATGCCACGTGCCTCACGGAACCCTCGGCCTCCTTGATAACATCAAGTTCAGGGTAAATCATGCGTGCCGTACCCTCCGCTGTAACGAGGGCCTTTACCATAAGCACCAAATCCGGCTCTAATCTCAGTTTATGCTCCCGAAGCAAGACGGTTATATCTAACAGCAATTGACCGAGATTTAAATCTCCAATTGGAGTTGCATAAAAGGAATCAAGGAGATCCAAAAGGCTTCTCTCTAAGGCCCGATAATCAATCCCCGATCCACCATTTGTAAGGCGTAGAAGTGCGTTGAGCATACCCCTGCTATCGTTATCAACTATTGACTTCATCAAATCGATGAGCTCATAGCGATCTCTTTCACTCAAACGGCCCACTATCCCCCAGTCTATAAGGCAAAGCTGCTTTTTGTCTGAAATCACTATATTTCCTGGATGTGGGTCGGCATGAAAAAATCCATCTTCAAGGATTTGTTTTATTGCGGCCTTTAAACCCTGCCTGGCAAGAATAGCGGATTCCTCCATCATATAGCCATCTAGGTCCTTTAGCTTCGTCCCTTGAATGAATTCCATGACGAGTACCTGCTGTGAACAATATTCCTTGTAAACTTGAGGAATATAAACTGCTGAATCATCAGTATTGTATGAGCGAGCGATTCTCATATTGCGAGCCTCTCTGGAAAAATCCAGCTCTCTGATCAGATTCCGCCTCGTGACCCGGACTAAATTCGGTAGATCGTATACCTGCATGTCGTCCGAGTTTTCATGAATGCGCTCGGCCACAGCCGCCATTATATCCAGGTCCGCCTCGATTTTGTTTCGGATTCTAGGTCGCTGCACTTTCATCGCCACTGTCAAACCCTCTTTGGAAAGAACCCCTCTATGAACCTGTGATAAAGAGGCTGCTGCCAGGGGTTGCTCATCAAAAACGGAGAATACTGTGCCTAAGGGCCGGCCTAAGCCTTTTTCAGCTACCTTCTTTATATCTGCGAACTCTTCAGGTGCAACATCATCTTGAAGCTTGCTCAGCTCTTGGATAAGAGGTGGTGGCAAGAGATCCGGCCTAAGACTCATAATCTGTCCGAACTTGATGAATGTAGGCCCTAAATCCTCTACAGCATGACGGATACGCTCATAGGTGTTAAGCTTCTGATCTATTCTATTGATTTTTCTGAATAACCCAGCCCAAGGCAGATCAAGCCTCTGGACAAAATCGTCAAACCCGTATTTCAGAAGCGTAAATACGATATCTTTAAAACGACCGAGTTTAGCTATTGTTTTCAGGTCCATCTAATGGCTCGCTCCTGTTTTGAACCGAATTTTCGGCTTCTGATAAGCGTTTCTCCAGATTATCCACTCTTGTCTTTAGCTCCTGGATTTCTTCTCCCTTGCCAATATCCAGGCCCTTCAAACCTTTTGTAACGGCCTCCGAAACAGACTTCTCTAACTCCGCCCACTGTCGCTCACCAGTTGCAAGCAGTTCCTTTGCCAGCCGCTGCGCATCCTCCTGATTCAATTTCCCCTCAGCCACAAGCTTTCGGGTCACCTCCTCAACCTTCTTCTTTGTTATAAAAATCGCGCCAAAACCGGCAAGTAAGCCTTTTCTTATCTGATCTAACATAGTTTCCTCCCTTCATATTTTAATATTCCCTCTAAATACATAACCCATCAATGTGCTTCAAAAATGGGATTACATGAAACAAGCAACAAATCACTGGCTGCTGTGAGGTTTTCATTAAACAACTTGGTTCTCGGAGTATACCATGAACATATCCTCCCGATCTATTTTGTGCTTCCTGCGGCTAGTGCTTACTTAGTAGTATCGCCTTACCATACTTTTTCGCCACTGAACAGCATGCGGATTCTCCCACTCCTTTATGCCATAGATAGCGATCATGATAAGGCCAAATTATGATAAGGATTTCCCTCTTTTGTATGAAGAAACACTGGAAAATTGATAAAGACCCTGTTTTTTAAAAGTATAGGAAAACTATCATTGTGTGTCAAGGCCAAAGCAGCCGCCTTATTTTCACAGCACTTCCTTTAAGGAATGAATTAGAGTGATCTCTTTGCGGAAAAATTCAATCAGTCATAGAGTATAATGTAGCAAAGTTTGAACCGCTGTTTTATAAATCTGCCGCGTTCCTATCTTGAAACAAGGTGGTGAATGCATGCAAGTCGACTACTATCCCTAAAATGGATAGCTTGAGGGTCAAAGGCGCAGAGGCACAGAGTTTTTGAGACGCATTATTTCGTCTTTGTGCCCCTGGCCCAGACCTGGCATTGCGACAAATTAGCTTATAACACCGCTTAGTAGAGTAATAAATATTGGACTACATATTCATAAATGGCGCCTCCCGATCCCGTCACGGCCTCGGGACGGGGAGGGCAGGCTTAACCAGTAAAAATTATTAAACTAAAGTCTTCGCCATTTGAAACGAAGTGGAAATCCCGCTCACGGGGTCGAAGCGAAGCGAACTTGTCCGCCAATCTTTGTGGCGGAGATCCCGTCCTACGGGAAAACGGTGAGGGTTTTTCTCCCATTCCCCGAAGGCGACAATAATCTCATACAGATTTGGAAAAAAACTATGAAAAAAATAATTGAATGTGTGCCTAATTTCAGTGAGGGACGAGACCTTAACAAGATCGATAAAATAGTAGAGCCTTTTCGCGGAAAAAATTCTGTTAAACTATTGGATTACCAGTACGATGATAACCATAACCGTATGGTAGCTACGGTCATAGGGGAACCCAATGCCTTAAAGGATTCAATCATAAGCGCCATTGGTATAGCCCTTGATAATATTGACCTCAGGGTTCATAAGGGTCAGCACCCACGGATGGGTGCAGTCGATGTAGTCCCGTTCATACCAATTAAGAATATGAGCATGAATGAGGCAATAGAGCTTTCTAAAGAGGTTGCAGAGTCTATTTCGAAAGAATATAATCTGCCCGTGTTTCTATACGAAAAATCTGCTACAAGGCCAGAA
>CAYMVB010000110.1:0-2734 GCA_964393665.1 uncultured Desulfobacteraceae bacterium
ACTACATCTCAAAGGCTTGCCCTAATAATGGGAATGCCAAGAGATTCTACATTGGTAGATATCATGAAAGAGTGGGTGGATAAACATGCTAACAAAATCCCTCCCGAGTATGTTGAAAATGCGCCCTGTAAGGAAAATATTATGAAGGGCGACGAGGTGGATCTCTTCAATTTCCCCGCACCAAAATACTATCCCTTGGACGGGGGACGTTTTTTCGGAACTGCCCATTTCGTCATTACAAAAGATCCTGATAGCGGATGGATTAATCTTGGCACGTATAGACTGCAACTACTCGATAAAAATCATCTGGGGACTATGTTTATAAAAGGTAAACACTCGGACCTTATGCTCAAAAAATATCAGGCAATGAAAAAACCGATGCCGGTCTGCGCCATCATTGGATGCGATCCCCTCCTTTTTCTCATGGGGGCAGCACGTTTATCTGCCTTTGAATCAGAGTATGATTTTGCAGGCTCTATCCGAGGTAGAGGAATAGAGGTCATTAAGGCAGAGACAAATGATCTGCCTGTACCCGCAACTGCTGAAATCGTCGTGGAAGGAGAGGTGGATGCGGATAAATTTATGGAAGAAGGACCGTTTGGTGAATACACAGGCTATTATTCAGGAGTGGGAACTAATCCGAGGAATTTTATAGATGTAAAATGTGTTACCTTCCGCAACAAACCGATATTCTGGGGAACTACAGTGGGTCGAGCGGTTACAGATACTCATATGACAATGGCCCTTACTTACGGGGCTACATTGTGGCAACAGCTTGTGACCATGAAAATACCAGGCATAAAATCGGTATATTGCCCACCTGAAGGGTCTGGAAGGTTCTTGGCTATTATATCTCTAAAGCAAATGTATCCAGGGCATGCAGATCAGGTACTTACTGCAGCCATATCCACAGAGATGGGTGCCTATGGTCTTAAGACGGTTATTGTTGTAGACGATGATATCGATCCATGGGATACTCCCAGGGTCCTTTATGCACTGAGCTTCAGATTTCAGCCTAATAGGTCCCAGGTAATTAAAAGAGGAAGATCCACACCCTTAGATCCATCTTTGCCTTTACATGCAAGGGAAATAACAGGAAGGCTATTGTTGGATGCAACTATTCCTTATGACTGGGATGAAAAGCCCATACCCATCGAACTCGATAAAACAACCGTTGACAGGGTTATGTCCAGGTGGCATGAATTTGGTTTACAAGACTAAATGAAAACTGGAATAACCTTTACTTTAAATTTCACTGTTTATACCTTATAATTTACCATTTACGTTTCAATCTCTGATACTTATTCAGATCTTTAGCCTAAAAGCAGGGAATTTGTCCTGCTAAATGTTTAGGGTTATTTATTTGCAAAAGCATATATCTTAGACCTACGTATTTTATTTGACTGATTTTAGACTATATGCTCATTTTTATGAATAGTAAAAAGGAGTTTTTATAATGCCGGAAAGCAGCCTTTTGAAGGGGAAAAAAATTCTTGCCGTTGATGATGAGCCTGACATATTGCAAGTCTTGGAGGAACTACTATGGATGTGTGAGGTTGTAAAGGCAACGACATTTGAAGAGGCTAAGATCCTATTGGAAAATGATAATTTTGATTTAGCAATACTTGATATTATGGGTGTAAACGGTTATGCCCTGCTTGAGATTGCTAACAGTAGAAACATAACTGCTGTTATGCTGACGGCTCATGCATTCACACCTGAACATCTTGCAAAATCGATCAAAAAAGGTGCTGCCTCTTATATCCCGAAGGAAGAGATTTCAAATGTTACACTACTTTTAGATGATATTCTAAACGCCAAGAAAAATGGAATCAGCACCTGGAATCCCTGGGGAAAAAGGTTACCCTCGTCCTACTTTGAAGAGAGATGGGGGGTTGCCTGGAAGGATAAGGATAAAGGTTTCTGGGATAAATTTTTAACCGGCATTAGAGATAAAGGCAAGAAACCTGATAAATACAACTAACTTTTATGTTGTCAACATGTGCATTGAAATCAAAGCTATTGTAAGGGGTATAAGCCTTGACTCAGAATAAGGCCAAAAAGTCGGTCGCCATTGTTGGAACAATGGATTCAAAGGGACCCGAACATTTGTTTTTAAAAGAACTCATAGAATCAATGGGATGCAAAACAATCACTATAGATATTGGAACTACGAAGGCGCATAGTATCAAGGCGGACTTTTCTGTATCAGGCTTAATAGAAAACAAAAAAATTGATAGGTCCTCTATGATTGACTCCATTGTTGAAAAAGCCAAGATGATCGTTCTTGATCTGTTCCGAAAAAACGAGATTGGGGCAGTAATATCTGCAGGGGGCGGCACTGGAACATTTATGGCAACATCCATCATGAAGGTTTTGCCACTGGGAGTCCCTAAGCTTATGATATCTACAGTAGCATCAAGGGATATGTCTCAGGTTATAGCAACTAAGGATATCACCCTAATGCATAGCGTGGTAGATTTTTTAGGGGTAAATTCTATATCACGGGTCATTTTAGAAAGAGCGGCAGGCGCTGTCTGCGGTATGTTGTCTTATGACAGTAAGTATGAAAACCATTTACCACGGGTGGCATTGACCCTGTTTGGCTTTATCACTGATGCAGCGGAAAATATCAAGTCGATATTGGAGGAGAATGGCTATGAGGTGATTCCCTTCCATGCAAACGGAACAGGTGGAATGGCAATGGAAGAAATGGCAGGAGATGGCTTTTTTG
>CAYMVB010000111.1:0-3567 GCA_964393665.1 uncultured Desulfobacteraceae bacterium
TACAACCCTTGAAAATATAATGAATGAAGAGCCTAAAACTATGATTGAGGCTGTAAATCCAGCCATTGAAAAGAAAGAAGAGGAGGAGACAAAAGCAGCATGGCAGCATGTTTTTAATGATGCGCTTGAAAGAATTTACATGCGAAAACGCAATCGCATAGAAGATGCAGAAAAAAACATGACTAAAGATAAGCTTGAAGCATGGCTTGAAAAATTCCAGCAAGACCATAATCAATACATGGTAAAAATACTACGCCCCGTATTTCTGGGATATGCAAAGGCTGTTAAGATTGAGGATGCCGGAGCGTTGGAAATATGCTTGCAGAATATTAAAGATATTGAAAATTACAAGGCCGATTATTCTAAAGATGATTTATGGGATATGGCCAGTGAAATAATGGAACAAATTAACACTATAACAGGAGTACAAAATGCCGTTGCCAGAACCTCATAAAGAGGAAAGCAAAGATGATTTCATTGATCGCTGCATGGGAGATGAAAACGCAGTTAAAGAGTTTCCTGAGGAATCGCAAAGACGAGCGGCCTGTGAAACACAATGGAATGAAGACAAAAAAGAAGATAAAACAAAAAATGAAACCTTTGATTGTGAATGCATTGAATGCGGCCATAAGATGACCTCAGAACAGCATTGTAAAGATATAAAATGCCCTGAATGTGGTGGTACAATGCGCAGGGCTGAACGACCAGGAGCTGGAGAAGAAAATAAAATCGCTGGGCTGAAGGTTGTTAAAAATATTGCTGAAAAGTCTGCTGATATATGGATTTATCAGGATATTGGTACAGGCTGGTTTGATGGTTTCAGTGCTAAGCAATTTGCTGATGAAGTTAAAAAAATTGGCAAGGTGGACGTTTTAAATGTCTATCTCAATTCACCTGGTGGAGATGTGTTTGATGGGGTTGCTATCTATAACATTTTACAGCGACATAGAGCGAAAGTCGTTGTAGAAATTGATGCCTTAGCGGCTTCTATCGCCTCTCTTATTGCAATGGCAGGAGATGAGATCCGCATGGCAGAAAATGCTCTTTTGATGATTCACAATCCCTGGGGTTTTGTGATTGGTGATGTGAATGATTTGAGAAAAGCAATAGAAGACCTTGATAAAATAAAAGATAGCGCTATTCTTCCAGCGTATGTTTCGCAAAGCGGAATGGATGAAAAAGAAATATCAAAACTCATGGATGAGGAGACCTGGTTAAGTGCTGCTGAAGCGAAAGAATATGGATTTGTGGACACGATTGTAGAAAACAAGCAGATTGCAGCGCATATTGATAGAGAAAAATATAAACAAGTATTCAACAAGATTCCTGAAGGTATTGAGATTAAAAAAGAGATGCAGGAAGATGTAAAAGAAGAAATATCAGAGATTGAAGAGAAGCCGACAAAACCGCCAAAGAAAAAAACGAATATGAAATATTGGCAAGATCGGCTTTCAAGAGATGGAAAAAGAAAAATAGCTTGGAATAAATAATATTCCAATTTGCTCAGCCCAGGGCCAGCCTTGGGATTGGGGCACGGTGCCAGCGCCGTAAACCGTGAACAATGTATTAAGAGGTTTGAAAATGAACCAAACACAAGAAGAGACGATTCGCAAACGGTTAGATGAAATTCAGATAGCCAGCGAGAGAATCGTTCATATAAGAAATGGTAGAAATGACGGCGATTTGACTTCCGAAGAAGTTGATCGCTTGCAAAAACTTGATGATGAGTATCAAGAATTGGAAGGAGAGTTGAAAATGGCGAACAAAAGCACGGTCCCCAGTTGGGGCAGATTAAGTGATACAGATGATGCGGTGCATAATTCGAATAATAAAAATGTAAGTGTTACAAGCGCCAAAAGCCGGAGTGAATTCAATAACCTCGGCGACTTTGCGTCAAGTGTATATCGGAGCGGAATTCAGGGCAGAGGTTTTGATCCTCGCTTAATAAAGAATGCACCTACAAGCGTAGGCGTTGAAGGTGTTGGCGAGGATGGCGGGTATCTCGTACCGGATGATATTAGAACCGAAATTCTAAGCTCAATCATGGGTGAAGATAGTTTGCTTAGCCTTTGTGATTCTCATATAACACATAGTAATACTTTTACCATGCCTGCCGATGAGGTGCCGCCATGGGATATTTCAAATGGCATAATTCCTTATTGGAAGGGTGAGAATACTCAGCTCACACAGAGCAAGCCGGATATTAAGGAAAAGACGGTTAAACTCAATAAGCTTACTGCGCTTATTCCTATAAGTGATGAACTTTTAGAGGATAGCAATAGTTTAAATGCTTATCTTCGAAAAGCGGTGCCAGCTAAATTTACAAGTGCAATTAACCTGGCGTTAATTCAGGGGACTGGCGCAGGCGAACCGCAGGGCATTCTTAACTGCCCTTCGCTTGTAAGTATTGATAAAGAATCAGGTCAATCGGCCGATACTTTGGATTTTGCTAATCTCGTCAATTGTTATTCAAGGATGTATGGCCCGCTTCGTAAGAATGCGGTCTGGTTAATTAACCAGGATATAGAGCCGCAATTATTCCAGATGACTTTTGAAGGGACCTCAAGCAGCATTCCTGTGTACTTGCCAGCATCGATGGCCGGGGTAAATAGCCCGACCCCGACTCTGTTCGGGAGGCCAGTTATACCAACGCAGGCTTGTGAGACCTTGGGCGATAAAGGCGATATTATATTCGCGGCTTTTAGTGAATATCTTGTTGCCATGAAGGCTGGCGGAATCAAAGAGGATGTAAGTATCCATTTGTGGTTCGATTATGATGTAACAGCGTTTCGATTTACGCTAAGGTTAGGCGGCCAGTGCTGGTGGTCAAGCACAATCTCGCCAAGGGATGGTAGTAATACTATGGGCGCATTTGTAACGCTGAATGAAAGGGCATAACCATTAACTGAAAAGGGGGGGTATTTCTACCTCCCCTTTTCCTGTGCTTTGCTGTGCTATGCTAGGCTCCGCGGCCCTAACTGGAATAAGCACGGAGTAGAAGATTGGGCTAATCGTGAGGAACCCTGGGGCCGTCCACCCCGAGTGTGATCTCCTGGCGATTTTTTTTAGGGCAGCATTTTCAATATGGTATTTCTAATGGTATCCCTATCTTAAAAAACCTTGTAACTATCTGAATTCATTAAGTACATGGCGGAGAGAGGGGGATTCGAACCCCCGGTACCACTTGTGGTAGTACACGCGATTTCCAGTCGCGCTCCTTAAGCCAACTCGGACATCTCTCCATAATTTTGCAAAAGAGAAGTACTTTTTGCCTTTTGCTTATGGCTTATAATATTCTTTTTAGCGCCGCGCCGCCCATTCATCTCCAACCCGGAAGAATGGGAATGGATATGGATTATGAATTATTGTCTTCCTGGTAAACCCATGCTCAGAAGGGCAGTTTTGCTGACGTTATGAAATGAGAATATGTCATTGCATGGAACTCTTCCCAAATGCTTACAGCCATAAGCTCATTGCCCTGATATATTTGTGTTATATTTCCTGACGGAGAGGGTGGGATTCGAACCCACGTGCCTCGCTATTAACGAGACAAATCGATTTCGAGTC
>CAYMVB010000112.1:0-3284 GCA_964393665.1 uncultured Desulfobacteraceae bacterium
ATAAACCTTATTCCATTTAATCATTACGATGGAAGCCCATTTTACTCCCCTGATGACGAGGTAATAGGCGCCTTTAAGGATATTTTAATCGGAAAAAACTTTACTGCTACCATTAGAAGGAGTAAGGGGGGTGACATATCAGCTGCATGCGGTCAGTTAATGACCGCCCCGTGAAATTTTTTAAGCATAAATAATACCGGATTTATTTTACTGGCGTGATGCTCAACATGTAAAGAAATGATTTATGCTTGGCATAATTTTCTAACGAACTGCCTGATCTTTAAATGCCTTTTCGAGGCCGCTGGCGCTTCTGATATGTATATCCTGCTGAGGGAAGGCTATTTCTATATTATTTTTCTTAAATTCTTCATCTATTTTAAATCTTACATCCGTTGGTGTGGACAGCCAATATTGAGTTGAAGGTATCCAAAACCTAACCCTGAATATGAGTGCACTGTCTCCAAAATCTAGAAAATTTACTGTAGGTTCAGGCTCATTCATTATTTCAGGGGTATCTGCTGCAATCTTGAATAAAATTTTCCTTACCAACTGTATGTCGGAGCCATAGGCTACGCCAACATCTACCTGCAGTCGAACCTTTGGATCTTTGAAGGACCAGTTTGTAATCCTGTTTGAGAGCATATCGGAATTAGGTATAATAAGCGATGCATTATCAAAGGTCTGAACAATGGTTGTCCGTATGTTAATCCGGGTTACTGTTCCCCAATCATTTCCAATTTGAAGCATATCTCCAACCTTGATAGAGGGCTCAAAAAGTAATATGACCCCGCTAATAAAATTATTAACGATATTTTGCAATCCGAAACCAATACCAACACCAAGTGCACCAGCCATGAAGGCAAGTGATGAGAGATTTATCCCCATGATATTGATAATAGTATACACTGCGAGGATCCAGAATGAATATACAACGATATTGGTAAATGATGCGCGTGCCCCAACATCTAACCTTGTACGAGGAAGCACCTTGTTTTGAAGGGTATTCTTTATAGTTTTTGAAAGGAAATGAAAGAAAAGAAGAAAAACAATAAGATACATGATACTCATTATTGTTATTTTTGTTCCGCCAATATTGATTCCCTTCTCTATATAGGAAATATATTTGCTTAGACTATCCTCAAAAAAATGTTGCACAAGCGATGCGGCTGCAACAAATAAAATTATAATAAATATTAACAGTGCACTAAGTGCCTTAACCTTTTTTTTCATCTCTGTTCCTGCTAGGATTTTTTAGAAAAGCAATTGTTGCGCCCCAACTTGACGGCCCATAATCTTGCCTAAAGGAGGCCACAAGAGGGTGCACTTTTAAGACCGATTCCACATTCCTCCGCAAAATACCCTTTCCCTTTCCATGGATTATCTTAACTTCCATGATCCCTTTATCAAAGCACACATTTATGTATTCATCTACAGCATCAGACGCCTCCTTTGGTGAAAAGGTATGCAGGTCCAAAATGCCATTTATTGGTATGTGAATAGGTGGTCTTTCCACTATTATACCGGCCGTTTATATGAACAGCTTATTCGAGTATTCCTTTCTCGCTGTTATATCTCTCTGAGAAGACTGAGCCAGCTCCAGAAAAAATATTGGCATGCGAAAGTATATAATCAGCTACCTCAATCCTTTTTTCATAACTCATCCCGTTAAACTTTTCCAATAATATACCCACATCACTTATTTGAGACATAATATTCCACAGTTCCTCGTCAGTCAAATTCTCATTAAACTCCAGGTTGTAATCTTTCCTTACCCCTGGTTCGAATATCTGCCGTGATTTATCTAATATTGTATCAAGTTGTTCCTTTATTTGAAGGATTTGCTCCTCAAATTCTTTATATGAAAAACATTTTTCTGTAAGTAAGACGTGGCCGGCAATCCTTGACCCTTCATTATCGGCTATATCAATAGCTGCGGTCACGCTAACTTGATGCTGATCGCCTGTAGCTTTTTCTTCCTCCAGTTTTAGCCTTTCTTTCATATTATTTCCCCTGCAAGGTATGTCTTGTTCGATGGATTAATACTTTATGAGGTCAAAAATTATTTTTGCTGAACCTTTATCAGTTCTTTAAATAAGAGAGAATCCCTTATATTTTCCAGACGTTTATCAGTCCTCATTGTATCCCAATCATTAAATCCAGAAGCTATAGCCTTTTTCAGCCATGTAATAGATTCCTCAACCCTGCTTTGTTTTGAATAGAGACAGGCAATATTATAATAGGACATTGACCCGAAGCTAGGATTGATTCTTGCCGCATTCTGATAATGTGCTATAGCTTCCATAAATTTTCCAGCCCTGCCTAGTAAAAAACCTAACTTAATATGAACCTTAGCAAAATCAGGCTTTATTTTCAATGCCTTATGGTAATGGTCTATTGACTCGCTTATCCTGCCGAGCTTCTCCAGGGTTTTACCCATATAATAATGGGTCTTTGCATCGTTAGGGTTAATTTTCAGTGCCGTGCGAAGATGGTTTTCAGCCTCCTTTAATTTACCTTTCCGCAATAACACAAGGCTGAGGTTATAATGGGCATTTTCATAAGTAGGATGAATTTTGATTGCCTCGCGGAATTGCTTTATTGCCTCTTCAAATTTCCCTTTTTCCGCCAGGGCAATTGCAAGATTATTATGTGCATCTTCATAGTCATACTTGAGGCTGATTGTCTTTAAATAATTGTCAATTGCCTCGTCAAACCTTCCCTGGCTTGCCAGTGCAAGCCCAAGATTATTGTATGTCTTTTTATAGGACCTGTTTATCTTTAATGCGTGTGAGTATACGTTAATTGCCTTGTCAGTAAAGCCCTGGCGCATAAATGTATTTCCAAGATTATTATATGTTTCTACATTATCCGGATCTATCTTGAGGGACAGCCTGAAGTTTTCAATGGCCTCCTTAAAACGTCTGTTATCAGTCAATGCCATACCCAGATTATTATACCCCCTGTGACTCAGGGGGTTTTTCTTTACCACATCTGACCACAGGGTGACTGCATCCTTCCATGTTGTATTCCTTGTGTACGTTGCATATCCAAGCAGCATAACCATGATAACAGCGGCAGTGATGGTTGCCTTGTTTAGTCTATAGGTAAAGAGGATATAGGGTACCATAAGGGAGATAGCCACCATGGGAAGATAGAGCCTGTGCTCAAATATCATCTCAAGGCCTATGAAGGAGGACTCTATGGCAAGGTTGATAAAAAACCAGGCTATGGCAAAGGAGATGAGCCTTTTTCTCCTTGCCCCGTGTATGGAAAGATAGATCAAG
>CAYMVB010000113.1:0-14822 GCA_964393665.1 uncultured Desulfobacteraceae bacterium
GAACTGGTGATTATACTGCTCAGGGAGAAGAATAGTTTCATTAAGAATATAAATAAATGATTTAACACCTTTCTCAGCAGACTCAACAAAACGAATAAAATATATTTTTTTTCCTTTTATTGAAAGCAGGGTATCAGTTTCAATTTTTTGATCATGTTCTATATAAGAAAAGTTACCATGGAATACTAACCGGGCATACTTAAAATAAAAATACTCAAGACTTTCACTGTTGAAGCGGTCACACTCTGTGGCAACCTGATCTCTGTGGGTAAAGAAGTTCTGCCCCCAGACTTTTTCATTAAATACACGGTTATGTCCTTCTATATGTGGATTTGTCCATGGCTTTGAAGGAGAACCAAACAGCGGCTTAACGCCGAGGTTTAAAAGAAATTTGAGAAATGTGCCAAGGCTTCTTTTGCCACTGGCAGTTCCCCTGAACTGCAAGCCATTATCGATCCTAAGAACATTTGGCAGAGGATATGTCCGCCACAACTTTATTAAATTTTCTATAGCATAGACTGCCCTTTCGGCAGCTACAGGCTTGATTTGATACAGTTTAAAAGGTGCATAATAGCTGGTAGAAAAAATATTGATCGGCTCTCGCTGTCCAGCAATATATTTTTTACCAATAAAGTCGGCTGACTGCTGAAGATACCCTAAATTTCTGATTGACTGAACCGGATACAGTAGATACTCTGATCCTCCGTTCTTGTGTTTTTTAGGTTTCTTTGTCTGAAGCCCGGCCTGACGTATTGTTTTATCTATAAACCAAATAGATGGCAGCTTTTCACGAGGGTACTGTTTAGCATAGTCCATCTGAACGTAGTTGCTGCCAACAAAGTACTTCTTATTATCAATGCGCTGACGCTTAATAGTACAAATGCGATCAGCAATTTGTAAATCAGTATATGCTCGGGCATGGCCTTTCTGCCAGCCACGGTTTTCTTTATAAGTATTCTGATTTAACCATTTAATGATGGTTGGTTTTCTAATATTCAGGATCTTTGATATTTGAGTTTTACTTTTACCTTCTTTGTAGAGGTTGCATGCCTCCTGAAATTTTTTTTGCTTCTTCTTGTTTCATGACACTAAAGCTCCTTTACTATTTGATGTTTTTAAAATTATTTAAAGTACCTTCAGTATCGTAATAATTCAATAGGGGGTACGCTTTTATACCAAAGTTAGCATCTAATTTCTAACGTATCATGAGGCATGATCACTAATTGCCTCTTTTTGTTGACATTCCAATAAAATAAGATGTAGCGTGTAAAAATAAAAGGAGAAGTACATAATTGATATCATACTATATAATCTTTGTTAGACCTCGTCGACCGAGCAAAATAAGGAATGGCACAATAGGTTCATGATAGAAAAGAAATTCGATATTCCGTTTATTGCGGACTTGGCGCTTCGAGAAAAGCAGATTCAGCAGAACTATCGGCCAATTATTGCTGTGCATAAATGGTTTGCAAGGCGCCCAGGCACTTTGTTTCGAGGATTGCTCTTGTCTGAGTTTTCAGACAGCCCGCTTCGAGAGGTGTTTTATGATGCCAATAATCTTACAGGTTGTCATATAGCTGATCCGTTCATGGGTGGAGGGACGCCAATTATTGAGGCAAACCGTATTGGATGCGATGTTACCGGGTTTGATATCAACCCCATGTCTTATTGGATCGTCAAACAGGAGATCGAGCATCTTAATCTTGACGATTATACCAGCGCTACGGAATCACTTAGGGGAGCATTAGAAAAGGAGATCGGACCGTTCTATCGAACTCGATGCCCTCTATGTGGCTCGGAAGATGCCCATGTCAAATATTTTTTGTGGGTTAAAGTGATTTCCTGTCACCAATGCGGGAAGGATATTGACCTCTTTCCCGGTTATCTTGTTTCCGCGGATTCCAGGCATCCTAAAAACGTTTTTGTTTGTCCAGCTTGCGGGGAACTCAACGAAAGAACTGACCGTAACGTGCCCGGCTGTTGCGATTATTGTGGTAATGAACTGGCGGTGGATGGACCCGCAAAGCGGAACCATTGTAAATGTTCGGCTTGTGGCGCCGACAACCGTTATCCTGATGCCGGTCTTGGCGCACCCCGTCATCGCCTTTTCGCAATTGAATATCATTGCCCAAGATGCAAGGCATCCCATAGTGGAAGATTCTTCAAAAAGCCCGATGATGGTGATTTGGTGAGAATAAGTGAGGTAGAGGATCGCTGGGCAAGAATGGGTCCAAAGAAATATGTCCCAGGCGATGAAATCCCGACCGGCGACGAAACTGCCCGGCTCCACCGATGGGGGTACAAGCGTTATCAGGAAATGTTCAACACCCGACAGCTTTTGGGCTTGGAACTATCTGCATTTATCATAGCTAAAATTTGTAATGAGCGTGTACGCAATGCTCTGGCGACCAATCTTTCAGACTTGCTCCGGTACCAGAACATGTTGTGTCGATACGACACAAGCGCTTTGAAGTCACTCGACATTTTTTCGGTGCACGGGTTTCCAGTAGGCCTGATTCAATGCGAGTCTAATTTTCTGGGAGTAATGGCGCCTGGCCGTGATATATGTGTCGGTAGTGGAGGTTGGGCGAACATAATCGAGAAATTCAAGAAGGCAAAATTCTATTGTGATCACCCATTTGAGGTTAGACACCAGGGCCGCTCAAAAAAAATCGTTTCAATTAGCGGAGAATGGATTGGCGATTATCCAGATGGCGATAAGTCTCGATTTCCAAGGGTTGTAAATCTCTCATGTCAAGATGCTGCAACCTGTAAGCTGCCAGACGCCCAATTGGATGCTGTTTTTACAGACCCCCCCTATTTTGGTAATGTTCAATATGCGGAACTTATGGATTTCTGTTATGTCTGGCTGAAAAAGTTAATTGGGCAAAATTCCATAGCATTCAAAAGAGATTCTACACGCACACCTGATGAATTGACCGGCAACGTGGATATGGGGCGGGGTTTGGTTCATTTTACAGAAGGAATTTCTGCAGTATATCAAAAAATGGCGACGGCACTAAAACCCGGAGCACCCTTGGCGTTTACTTATCATCACAATACCATCGAAGCGTATTTCCCTGTGGCGGTAGCGATCCTTGATGCCGGGCTGACGTGTTCTGCGTCGCTTCCTTGCCCTGCCGAAATGGGGGCATCCATACATATCAATGGGACCGGATCATCTATTATCGACACTGTTTTCGTTTGCCGGGAAACAGGCGTAATGCAACGAAAGTGGTTGGCGGACACGCCAACTGAACTCGCCCGAATTGTAGAACAAGATTTGAGCTATCTTAGATCCGGAAATGTCAAACCAACTCGTGGTGATATCAGGTGTGTTACCTATGGTCATCTAATCCGCTTGGCAATCTGGTCCTTGCGGCTGAGCTGGAACAAATACAAATCAACAACATCACGTATCGAGGAAGTTGCAAATTGGCTTCGGCGCTTCGGTGGATGGGCTGATGTCGAAAAATGCATGGAACAGGCACAAAAGGTGGTGCCCAATGATAAGTCATTGTTTTCAGTCCATGAGAACGATGCAAAATATGGAGAAAAATATGTCGATATTCCCTTTTGAAGCTACACCGGAAGAGATTCTTCGAGATCCGGAAATTTATGTCGATTCTGTCTTTTCATGCCTGGAATCGGAATTCCTCGTTATGCCCAAAGGAGCAGGGTTTGTGGAGTATCCGGCTTTCGAACGTGGCTATGAAGCAATAAAAGCAGCTACTGAGGGATTTTCTGAGCTTGATCCTGATAAAATATATTCCATGGCGGTTTCGGAGCCAATTTCGATTGTTGTTCTGCGAGCCATGCTTGGATTCACACCTCCAGAGTGGGGTTATGTAACTACACAAAGAACCGGAGTGGAGGTTACTCAAGGCTTTGTACGCTCTCTCGATAGGAAAGTGCGAATGGCGCCTGAAAAGGAGCTTAATGCAAATGGAGTTACGAAGGAACGACTTGAGGCGATGATTCGAACCGCATGTCAATTGCTATCAGATGGTGCGCCTGAAGTAGATATTGATCAATTGCATCGGTTGAGCAAGGCAGATACAAACCAGGGCATCGACAGCATCAAGAATCTTTCCAGAATAGGCGTCCCTTACGCGATGATTTTGTATGAACGGTTTCTTGGGAGACCGTTTGCCGGTCACCGTGATTCTGTAAGCGAAATCATTGGCGACAGCCTGGAATCGGCGATTGAGGATGTGCTCACCAAGGCCGCCATCAGTTTTCGAAAGACCAAACGAGCGGAACGAATCGAAGGTTTCGATCAGACACCGGATTTCATCATACCCAGCGAATTCAATCCACAAGTTATCATAGAGGCGAAGATCACCGAGGACGATGGTACTGCTCGTGATAAGGTGACGCGCATTCAGCATCTTGGGGAATTGAGCCTTGCTGGACGAACCCTAAACAATCCGAAATATGAGGTTATAGCATGTATTGGCGGGCGTGGGTTCGGGGTTCGTAGGGAGGATATGAAAAAGATGATCCTTTCAACAAGGGGCAAGATATTTACTGCAAAAACCTTGGACCGCCTTGTTGAATGCACCCGCTTGAAAGACTTTAAGGCAAAGCGTTAGAAAAACTGCCTCTTTAGAGTTTTAAGTGGGTAAGTAATGTTTATTGAATTGAGAAAAATTAAGATTTCCCGTTACTAAAAAGGCGCTAACGAAATACGGAAGGCTGCTATAGCCAAGGGTAGGACCAAGTTAACTGCTAAAATGTTTAAGAAATATAATTAAACCCCCTCTATTTTGAAGCTATAACGCTGTTTTTGATAACCGACATTTTATTCCTGGATATATCTGGTAAGGAACCATAAAGATTGGATTGAAGAATATTTGGTGAATGGGGTGAAAGGATGCCAAGACGAATGGACAGGCAGCATAGCTGTTGGAAGCACGTCGTTTATAGAAACAATACGAGCGTGCTTGGGTTTTAAAGCAATAGGCCGAGATATCAAAGAAGGGGATGGAGCCTATCAACTTAGCGAGAGCACTGCTCTCTATGGGACTGATTTCAAGGCCGAAAAGAACGATATAGACCTTGAAACCACATACTTTTGGGATTTAAAAGTTGAATAATCAAGAACTTAGCTTGGTCCGACTCCAGTCAGCAGCCAAGAGATTAAGAGAATCAAATGAGAAGGTGTGCATGGTTTTGGCCTCAGTAATCTACACGCTTGAAATTTTACCATGTAGGTGGATGGTTAACCCAAAAGACTATGGTATCTTCGTTTGCTAAGTTTCGAAAACTGTGTCTTCTATCTGAGCTAAAATAGAAACTGTCGCCTTCTTCTAATTGGTAGGAAACTCCCTCAATAGTTAATTCAAGTTTTCCCTTAGAAACCAGACCAAATTCTTCCCCAGGATGGTAATAATCTCCTCTTGACCCACCGCCAGGATGTATAATTGCTAGTCGGGCGTCGATTTTTTTGTCCTTGGAATGGGGCGGCACCAAAATTTCCATATCAATTTTTGAATTGGCAAATTCTCCGCGTATTCTATCGTGTTTCCTCAGGATAATGTCATTATTATTTTCCGATTGAAATAAATCTATGACAGTTATGTTGAGTGCAGTCGCAATGTTTTTAAGCCGTGAAATAGACGGATCAACCTTTCCGTTTTCAACCATAGAAAGATAAGATAGGGAACACTGAGCTAGTTTAGAAAGTTCTGCAAGTGAAATCCCCTTTTTCTTTCTTAAACTTTTAAGCTTAGATCCTAGTTCGCTCATATTTGGGATAGATCCTGTTTTATAGGTTAAAAATAAAGATATTTAATGTATGTTTTATAGTTATTACAAAAAAATCAAGTCAAATAAATAAAATATGGAACTATAAACTTACTAAGTTTAATTAAAAAATAATTTTTCAAAATATAAATTCAAGGAAAAAATTCAAAATTACAATTTTTTATGAAGTAATGAAAAACAATAAAATTTTAAAGGATTTTATTGTTTTTTTATATAATTTAAAAAAATTTGTCAATTATTTTTTTAAATTTTGAATTTTCTTAAAAGCAATTTAGCCTTTCTAATAAAGAATCTGCATAAATAGGCACTCCATTTCCATCAAATCTAAAAAATCATTTCGCTTATTTTATATGATATTGAAAATAATAGTCTGAGAATAGTCGCTTAAAGAATCATGATTTAATTATAGAGGATGAGGTTGTATTAAAAGAATCAGCGTTGTTTAAAAAGGAAGGAGGCTCTGAAAATATTGTGGGCAAAGGATTTATGCGTTATTACTTGTTTGTGGGCTTGTAAGGAGGGATTGAGTGATAAATTTCATTTTTTGAAAAATGGTTAAATTCCTTTAAAAAATTTTGCAAAAATAAAAAAAATTTGTTGACATCTTTTTAATATAATGGTAAGTCGCAATTTAATTTCAATTTATTAAAAATAGATTATCAAATTTTGAAAATTTTGCCTAAACAATAAAAATACTTTTTCCTCAGTTACGACAAAAGTGGTTTTCAAGGGATTGAGCAAAATATAAGAATAATAGCTTTCTGCCTGAAACCATACATGAACGTAGAAAATGTCATTAGTTTATAGATCCATTTAAGGAGGTGATTTAATGCGAAAGGTAATTATAACAACAGCTGTCACCGGCTCTCGACCCACTAAAGAAATGAATTCTGCGGTACCTTATACACCAAAAGAGATTGCGGATGCAGCCATCGATTGTTGGAAAGAAGGAGCTGCAATTGTTCACATCCATGTGAGGGACCCACAGACAGGAGCACCGGATTTCAAGCTTGAGTACTTCAAGGAAGCAAAGGAGAGAATCCAAGAAAAATGTGACATGATTATCAATTTAACCACCAGCGGACTCAGGGTGAGTGCGTCCGATTTGATTAACGCAAGGCTTATGCCAGCCACATTAAGGCCTGAACTCTGCTCTTTCGATTTAGGTTCCATGAATTTTCAAGATAAGGTGTTTTATAATCCACCAGACTGGGGGGAAATAGCGCCAAAAGAAATGCAAAAGTTAGGTGTGAAGCCCGAGATAGAAGTTTTTGATGTTGGCCATATATATCAAGCCCTGCACTATATTCAGAAAGGACTTATTGATGACCCTCCGTATTTTCAACTGTGCATGGGAACACGGTGGGGAATTGATGCAACAGCGGAAAATCTTTTATTTATGAAGAATAAATTGCCCCCTCAGGCGTTATGGTCAGTTTTAGGCGTTGGCAGGGCTCAGTTGCCCATGATTACTATGGGCATTATCTTGGGGGGCCACATTAGGGTTGGATTTGAGGATAATATTTACTTAAAAAAGGGTGTCCTAGCAACTAGCAATGCACAAATGGTTAAAATGGCAGCAAATTTAGTTAATCAACTTCAGTGTGAGGTTGCAACTCCAGATGAGGCACGTAATATTTTAGGAATAAAACGAAGTGATTAAAAATAAATGTTGATATATTGCCAGATTTCTTGCGCTAAGAATTTTTATGGAAGTTTTACTAAAAGAAAAAACATTAAAAAAGGAGAACTATAATGGCTAAAGATATTTTACTAACTAAAAGTGATAAGGAAATTATAAGAGATATTCAAGAGCAGGCTTACAGACACCAAATGAACTACCGAGGTTGCTGTCAAATACAGGTAAAGGCCTTGACAGACCATCTTGGGATATTTAGCGATGAGCTTTTTAGGGCTGCAACGCCTTTTGCCGCTGGAGTGGCCCGTAAAGGTGATCAATGTGGCCATCTGACAGGGGCAATAATGGTGATTGGTCTATATATAGGCAGGAATGATTTTAGGGAGGCTGGACAGCCTAAGGAATTTGGAGAGAGTCCATACTCTAAATCACAAGATTTGGCTGGTGAGTTATATGATAAATTCAAAGAATTTTGGGGAACCACTAAATGTTTTGATATTCAAGAAATGCTAACAGGAAAAAGGCTCGATGTAACCAGGGCAGATGTACAAAAGATGGTTGAATCTGGGGAGTACTTTGATGTTCTTTCAAAGGTATGTTGTAATGTGGCTGCGGCAACCTCCAAAATGGCTGCAGAAATTCTTTTGCGAGAGATACGAAAAGAGCAAGGGTGGTATAGGTTTGATCAAAAACCAGATTATGATTACAGTCCGCCCATAAAATAGCACCATAGGAAAGGGAGTATCTCCGAGTGAGAAATGATAATTTTGAATTGTAAGGTTTAGAATTCATAGGGGGTAAAATGCAAGTTTTAGTTATCGGAGGATCAGGAGTTGTTGGGAGAGGGGTAGTTAAGGGCATTGCAAACGCAGAAGGTGTCTCAAGAGTTGTGCTCACTGCTAATAGTCGCATTGATAAGGCAAAAGAGATAGCGGATGAAGTAGGGATAAAAGCGGAGGCAGTCCAGCTTAATGTGGAAGATCATCCGAGTATGCTGAAGTTAATGAAAGACGCTGATTTAGTATTAAACATGACTGGGCCTGCCTCAAAATATGCTGTACCGGTGCTGAAAACAGCCTTGGATGCAAAAAAAAATTATGTTGATGTCAATGACGATGCTGAGTCGTTGCCCGGATTGTTCGCTTTAGACGATGCTGCAAAGAAAGCTGGCTTAACGATGCTTGTTTGCACAGGGGCCTCTCCGGGGCAAAGTAATCTTTTGGCCAGACATGGTGCAGACAGATTGGATTATGTTGATGAAATCAATATCACATGGGCTTGCGGTATAAATATAGCTTCCGATACTCCCGCAAACTGGGGTCATCGACTAAACATGTACGCTCAGAGAGTTCCAATGTTTGAAGATGGAAAGGTAGTTGAGGTTGAAGGAGGCTCAGGTGCTCTAGAAATGAATTGGCCTTTGCCTGTTGGAAGATTGATACATCGATACTGTGGCCATTCAGAGCCTATAACCATACCACGTTATATCAAGAAAGGTCTTAAAAGAGTATCTTGCAGAGGAGCAGTTACACCTGGGGACATAAATGACCTTTTCATATACCTTGGTTCACTAGGTCTTGCAAGTCCAGAGGCCTTCAAGGTGGGGGATAAGGATATATCCCCATTTGAGTTTATGAGTCACTATATTAGCTCAAGTATTTTTCAAAAAACAGATTTTTGTAAAAGATTATTAGAGCTTGAGAAATCTATCGGGCCAAATTTTGAGTTGAACGTGGAGGTAATCGGAAAAAGAAATGAAAAACCGACGAAGATAGTATGTACGCAGATTGGGCCAGATAGAAATTCTGCAACTTATATTCCTACGTGGGTTATGGCCCATATGGTGATGTCAGGCGAGATTAACGAAAAAGGTGTGTTTTCTCCCGAAGCACTTGGCCTTGACCCAAGGCCGATTATTAAGGAGATAGAAAAACAAGGAGGAACCTACAGAGAGGAAATTATTGAAGTTTAAATTCATGTAATTGGCATTAAATAGAGGCAAAAATTGTTTTATATTTGATCCTCTAAACAGGCATGCGAATATAATTGTGAAACATACAACGATGGGAAAAAACCATATTTTAAATTTTGAAGGATCTGAAAAACACAATCAGGAGGCACGGCATTATTTGGCAGGTGGCGTAGGAAGTAATGCCCGTTTAAATCCCGGACTTGCACCTATTTGCTTTCTTCGAGGATCTGGTTCAAGGTTGTTTGACGTGGATGGCAATGAGTTTATTGATTATATAAATGCACTGGGCCCTTTAATCCTCGGGCATTGCCCGAAAGCAGTTATTGGTGCTGTCAAAAGACAGCTAGAATTGGGGTCGCTTTTTGGCTCTTCGGCAAGGGAAGAAGTTTGTTTAGCAAAAATGATAAGAAAGTTTTTTCCATCAATAGACCTTGTCAGCTTCCACAATAGTTCTTCGGAAGCTGTTCATCTAGCTTTACGAGTTGCGAGGGCTTTCACAGGGAAAGATAAGATTCTTAAATTTGAAGGCTGCTACCACGGTTGGATTGACGATGAGCTGATAAGCGTTCATCCACAATTCGAGGGCGCTATGGGCCTAAAAGAATTTCCAAAACCTGTGAGAGAAAGCCCAGGGCAGCTGAGATGTCTCTTAGATTATACGTTTATCGCGACATTCAACGAGCCTGAATCAGTGGAAAAAATTTTTAGGCGACACGGCCATGAAATTGCTGCAGTAATATTAGAACCTATCCCAGCTAACAATGGAGTTATTTTTCCCGGTTCAGGCTTTCTTGATATGCTAGCCGAATTAGCACGAGATAATGAGAGCCTATTAATTTACGATGAAACTATTACTGGACTTAGATTGCCTGGGGGAAGTGCAGGAGTATATTTTAATCAAAAACCTGATCTTACTGTTTTTGGAAAGGCCTTAGGCGGGGGCTTCCCTATTGCAGGAGTTGGGGGAAGCGAAAATATAATGGCTCTTCTTGGTGAAAACAGGGTAAATCGAATGGGAACATTTAACTCGAATCAAATTAGTGTGGCTGCTGCCATTGCAGTTCTTGAAGAGCTGTCAAAGGATAATATGGCAATCATAAAGAGGGTCACAGAAACTGGCCAAAGATTAATGATGGGGATGTCAGATATTTTTTCAAAAAAGAATATCCCCGTGATAATGCAGGGCCCCGGTGCCTTTTTTAGCAGCCTCTTTTCTGACCGGCCTATTAAGTGTTATAGAGACACGCTTTTCATAAATAGAGAGCTGTACCACCTTTTTTGGCTAGGGCTTTTAAAGAGGGGCATAAGAATTTGGTCAACTCCGCGAAGTCTTTGGTTTATTTCAAATGCCCATACGCTTGAGGATATTGATGTGACCTTAAAAACAGTCGATGAAGTAGCCGGAGAAATTGTTGGATTGCAGCGAAATGGGTATTATTAGTTCGCAAACGGTAGTTTTAAGGGGATGCAATAATGGTTTTTGTATCTTCACGGCTGCCTTTTCAAGCACATGGAGATAATAGGGCAGCAAAAATTTTATATATAAAACTGAAAGCTATTTTTTAGAGAATTTGATGGTGTGCCCTCTTGTGAAAAACAGAGATTTAAGGTCCTGCCAGTATTTTAATATATTAAAGATCGTCCATTACCATATAATTACAGTGGCGAGGAAACAAATCAAAATCATTAACATTTATTATTTAATGAAAGGAGAGTCAATATGAATAAAAGATTATCTGGAGTTTGTTTATGTTTGGCAATGGTATTTTTTATCACAGTGGCTATTTCATCTGTAGCATTTGCTACTGAAAAACCCATTAAATGGCGTTTTGCCATAATGATTCCCAGAGGGTTAAACTGGTCAAAAATCTATGATATGTTTCCTGGAAAAGTTGAAGCTATGTCTGGGGGTAGGCTTCAAATTCAGTCTGTTTTTGATGGAGAAGGCGTAATTGAGTCTGCAATTCTAACGGCCCTCGAGTCAGGATTGATAGAAATCGGAACGCCTTATCAGGGCATGCACGCCAATGAGCTCCCAGCTGGCATTGTAGAAATGGGCCTGCCTGGAGGGCCAGAGTCCTTTTCAGAATTGCTTGCCTTGTTCCAGCTTTCAGGATGGAAAAATATTTTAAGAGAAGCGTACGCAAAGCATAATGTTTATTGGCTCGGTGAATATTATCAGCCAAAGGTCTATGTTTTGACCAAAAAACCTATAAAAACTATAGACGACTTTAAGAAGCTGAAAATAAGGGCGCCGGGGGCCTATGGAAAGGCATTAAGAAATCTAGGGGTATCTCCTGTGGTTATTAGTTATTCCGAAATCTACACCAGTTTGGCCACTGGAGTCGTAGATGGTGTTACTGGTGGAACCTTAATTGATGATCGAGACAGCAAGTTTTATGAGGTGGCTCCATATATCTACCCCTTGCCGCTTACTGGAGCACAAATTATGCCTCTGGCTGTGAACCTAAAGGAATGGAATAAACTGCCTGATGATTTGAAGGAAATATTGAAGACCGCAGCTTCTTGGTTTGGACAACTGCAAATGGCACATAGTGTTGTTTGGGAGAAAGAAGCCCTTGATGATATGCTCTCCAAAGGGGCTAAGATGAGCCCAAAGCCATCTGGTGAGGATAAGAAAGAATGGAAAGAGGCTGGGATGAAGGTTTGGGAAGAATTTGAAAGCAAAGATAAATTCTGCAAAGAAATGATTGAAATCCAGCGCCAGTTCTTAAAGAAGATTGGGTATTGATATTGCTATATTATTTGCAATAAACCTTGCGGAATTGGCCTCTAATTTTAAGTTTGTTGAGAGGTCAATTCCTTAAATGAATTCGAGAGTTATGAAAATAATCAAAAAGGCTGTAAGTATAATAGATAAGATTAGTGATTTTATTGGCATTTCAGTCAGTGTTTTGCTTCCCGCCATGGTAATGGTATTAACTTACGAGGTAGTTGCTCGTTACATATTTGATCGCCCTACTATATGGGCTTTTGAAACATCAGTTTTTATGTTTGGCTACTGCGGGCTACTATCTGGCGCTTATGTTTTAAAGTCTAATGAACACATCAATGTTGATATCCTTTATAGTAGGCTTTCTTTTCGGGGAAGGTCAGTCCTGAATGTTATAACTAAGCCATTATTTTTCTTTTTTATTGTTTTGGTGGTTATTTATGGATGGAAGGCAGCCTATATTACTTTAATAAGTAATGAACATAGTCCATCTGAATGGGGACCACCAGTTGCACATTTTGAGTTGATGATACCTATTGGGGCATTTCTTTTGCTGTTGCAAGGTCTCGCAGATTGGATCAGAGATATTTATCGCGCCATAACCAATAAGGAGATCGATTGGTGAGCATCGCTTTATTGACACTATTATTATTCTTTAGCATCTTGATAGTTTTTGCTGTAGGAATGCCGGTTGGATTTGGTCTGGGCGCTGTAGCTATGATCTTCGGCCTGTTCACATGGGGGAGTAAATGCTTCCATCTTATTCCCACAACGGCCCTAAGCACTATTTCCAGTTTTATTTTATTGGCGATACCGATTTTTCTCTTTATGGGACAAATACTGCATCGCTCCGGGCTTGGGGAGGCAATGTTCCATGCGATGCATGTCTTGGCTGGCCGCATAAGGGGTGGCCTTGCCATGGGAGTTATAATAGTATGTAGCATTATGGGTGCCATGGTGGGCATTATTGGTGCTGGTATCATGACCGCAGGTGCAGTAGCTATCCCGCCTATGTTAAAGCGTGGTTACAACAAGTATTTAGCGCTTGGTGCGGTTATGGCTGGTGGTGGAATGGGCATTCTTATACCTCCAAGCATACCTATGATTTTATTTAGCTCATGCACTAACACCTCTATTGGCAAGATGTTTGCGGCTGGCATTGTTCCTGGATTAATAATGGCGAGTTCCTTTATAGTATATATAGCTATAAGGTGCTTTATTAATCCTGATATGGGGCCGCCTCTGCCAAGGGGGGAAGCCGGGGGAGTAAAGGATAAAATATTTGCAGTGAGAGATTCGGTCCTTGCCTTTGCGCTTATTTTTATGGTTTTAGGGACCATCCTGTTTGGAATTGCAACGCCCACTGAGGCAGCTGCTATAGGAGTAGTGGGAGCAGTCATTATTACTGCAATATACCGGCGGTTTAACTTTAATGTGCTTAAAGTATCCAGCATTGAGGGGATGAAATTAACGGGGGTAGTAGTATGGATTTTACTAGGCGCGACAGTTTTTAGCAATTTTCACATGCTCATGGGTGCAGGGAATCTTTTAACCAATGTTACCGATAAGCTCAATCTCGGGCCATGGGGAGTGATTCTATTTATGCAGCTTAGCATGTTGGCCTTGGGATGCATAATGGACGAGTTGATCATTGTGGTAATTTGCGCTCCATTGTATACGCCTGTTGCAGTATCTCTGGGTTTTGATCCAATCTGGTTCGGGATTCTGATGATACTTAATATGGAAATTGCTATACAAACACCGCCTTATGGCTTTGCCCTCTTCTATCTAAAAGGAGTTGCTCCCGCAGATATTACCATGTTTGATATTTATAAATCTATTACTCCTTTCCTGTTGATAAAACTTTTCGTATTAATTTTATGTATGATTTTCCCTGAAATTGTATTATGGTTGCCGAATCTGCTATTTGACTAGTAAAAGATACATTTTGATATAAAAAACGATAGCTTAAGCCCAAACACTAAGGTATTTTTTGGTTGTAGTAAAATCATATCAATTAGTTAACATCGTCCGACTTACATTGAAGAAAGACTTTCATCAGTGAGATGGTCTCAGTTCACAGGAAATGAGGTTTGTAATGCAAGGTTTTCCAGACCGCAGTAGGTGGATACTGCATAATCTGGGTTAAAACACAATGTTTCTGTGCCAAAACTTCTCAATATAAAGGAGCACAGCCTCCCGGTTCTGCTTTACCTGCCGCTTTGTATAGCCCCTGGTAATAACCAAACGCCTTAACGTCCCTTTCTGAAACCTCATCGAGGCTTCCCTTATAGAATTCCATAAAACTCTTTGCCAATCAAGATAAAACTTGCCTCTTTGTTCGGAGATTCCTTTTGCCTGTTGAAAAAGGGCATGAAGGGTTTTTTTATATTCAGCCATGCGGTAAAAGCTAAGTTCTAACGTATCATGAGGCATAATCACTGATGCCTCTTTTTCATGACATTTCAATAAAATAAGGGGTATTTTGAAAAAATATAGGTAAAATTCCACAAGTTATATCATACTATATAGTCTTTGTTCCGGCGGAGTTGCGCGCCGCCGGAACGCCGAGATGAGTTTTTCTCATCAATTTGCCTGACGTCGAGCTGATTCGCGCCGCCAGAACAAATCGATAGAACGGCCCGACGCATAACAACCGGTGAGACTCGTCTCCCCTCGTTATGCGTCTGCCCGCTCATCTCGGCGTT
>CAYMVB010000114.1:0-13367 GCA_964393665.1 uncultured Desulfobacteraceae bacterium
CATATTCCTGTAAGATTGGCGCCATTTCCTGCTCGGCAAATTTTCGCGCCATATCCCTTACCATCTTTTGCTCTTCGCTAAACTCAAAATCCATCCGCAATCCTCTGTTATTTTACAATAAGCCCTTAATCCTTTTACATCGGTATATTTCCATGCCGCTTGTAAACAGCCTTTATCCTCTTCGTCCCTATTAGCCTGAGTGACTTTATCAAACACCTCCTTGTATCTGCTGGTTCAATAATATCCTGCACATAGGTAGCCTCTGAAACGAGGGAAAGCGGGTCAGCATATTGATCGGCATACTCATTTATCCTCCTGGCCCTTAATTCTTCCGGGTTTTCAGCGGCCTCAATGTCCTTCCCATAAAATAGCGACACCGCCTGTTCAGCGCCCATTGGCCCTACCTGTGCAGTCGGCCATGCATAGATTAGGTCTGTTCCAAACCCAGGTAATATTCCCATCCCAAGAGCCGCCCCACCATAAACCTTTCGTATCAATATGGCGATCTTTGGAACAGTAGCCTCTGACAAAGCATAAAGCACCTTTGCTCCGTGCCTTATTATACCAGCATATTCCTGTGACTTTCCAGGCAAATATCCCGGTGTATCCACCAGCAGAATTAATGGAATAGTAAAGGCGTCACAAAACCTTATAAACCGCGCCTGTTTATCAGAGCTATCAACACTCATGCATCCGGCACGTACAAGGGGTTGATTAGCTACAATTCCAACGGTATATCCATTCAGCCTAGCAAAACCAACAATTATTTCACCGGCAAACTCGGGTTTAACCTCAAGGAAATCCCTGCCATCAACAATTTCGTTTATGACCTTATGCATATCATAAGCCTTGGATTGTTGCTCGGGCACAATTTCACTAAGTGAGCTTGTCTGTCTTTCAGGATCATCTCCATTATCCTTACGCTCGGGCTTCTCTTTCCAGTTGGAGGGAAGAAATGATAGTAATCTCCGAATACCCAGCATACAATCCTTTTCACTCTTTAGCCTAAAGTCCGCCACGCCGGAAAGGGTGCAATGCACATGAGTCCCTCCGAGTTCCTCCATGCTGATCTCCTCCCCCATAACAGACTTAATGACCCTGGGCCCTGTAATAAACATGCTGGAGAGGTCGTCCACCATGAAAATAAAATCAGTCAGTGCGGGTGAATAAACAGAGCCGCCTGTGCAATTGCCCAAGATAGCACTTATTTGAGGAACTGCCCCTGAGCATCGGGTGTTGATATAAAATACTACACCTGCATGCTTCTCATCACTTACACGATAGGGGTCATCACTGCCGGTCAGATCAGGCCTTATAACCCTTGCCCCCGGAGAATCATTTAATCCAATAATAGGAACGCCCATATCCAATGCCATCTCGTGGATTTTGTAAAGCTTTCTCCCGTGCATATACCCCTGCGAGCCCCCGAACACGGTAACATCATGGGCAAACACGCATACCACTCGCCCGTCTATTGTCCCATGGCCGGTAAGGATACCATCTCCAGCCGCTCCAAGCTTATGCTTAACAAGCATATTAAATTCACTAAAACTATCAGGGTCAAGAAGCAGCTCTATCCGCTCCCGCGCAGTCAATTTACCCTTTTTATGTTCCCTTTCTATCTTTTCATTACCACCTCCAAGGGAAGCCCTTGCCTTAACCTCTCTTAACCTTCTGATAACATCCCTCATTTTACCCTCTATTATATGTAGAATTTTACATAAAAATACCATGAATTAAGGTAATAAGAAAAGAGAATAAAAATACTTAATCAGCCAGTCCCTCATATATATTAACAATTAATTATGGTAACATTTAAAAATTTGGTATACATGAATATCCTAGTATTTTAGAGATTACGTTACCGTATAGAATTATTAGAACTATATGTGGTTACCATTATGAAAATTAGAATTTTTACTACCGGAGGAACAATAGACAAAATCTATTTTGATATGAAGAGTGAATTTCAAGTTGGCGAACCGCAGATAGACCAGCTATTGCATGAGGCTAATATTTCCTTTGATTATGACACAGAGTCTATCTTTCGAAAAGACAGCCTTGAGTTAACAGAAGAGGATCGAAGATTTATTTTAGAAAGGATTCTCTCGGACCCAAACCAGAGAATACTCGTTATCCATGGAACAGACACAATGGTAGAAACGGCGAAGAGGCTTGAAGGGCAGTCTGAAAAAACAATAGTCCTCACAGGTTCAATGCAGCCGGCAAGGTTTAGGGAAAGTGACGCTGTTTTTAATATTGGCTATGCTATTGCTGCGGTGCAGCTACTCCCCCAAGGGGTCTACATCGCAATGAACGGCCAAATTTTTTATCCATATCAGGCCCAAAAAAATGTCGGCCTCAATAAATTCGAGAACATTCCTTGAGGTTTATGATAAACAAAATGCAGGGAAATTTCAGTTGACGCCAGCTCCTGAACTAAAAATTACTATTGATGACTTTATAAAAATTATTGAGGGAAATTATACTAAATGGACCACGCCCATTGTAACCCGTATTTCCAATCGTGGAGCAACGCCATTCGAGGTATTGGTTTCGACTATTCTATCCCTGCGCACTAAAGACCAGGTTACTGCTTTGGCCAGCAACAGACTTTTCAAGGTAGCGCGCACGCCAAAGGAAATCATGGCCCTCGATAACGAAACGTTAAAAAAGCTCATTTATCCGGTAGGCTTTTACCCCACAAAGACCAGGCAACTCCAAGAGATTAGCCATATCATTATTAAGGAATACGGAGGGAATGTGCCGAATGAACTTGACGAATTATTAAAACTGCCAGGCGTAGGTCGCAAAACTGCCAACCTTGTATTGATAGAAGGCTTTCAAAAGCCGGCAATATGCGTAGATACCCATGTTCATCGGGTTAGCAACCGGATAGGATACGTTAAAACTAAAACCGCCGATAAAACTGAGGCGGCACTGAGAAAAAAACTTCCTTTAAGGCATTGGATAAGGTTCAATGAATTTTTAGTTGCATTCGGTCAGTCCATATGTAAGCCAATATCCCCTTTTTGCAGCACATGCCCGGTAAATCGCACGTGCCCAAAAATCGGAATCACTAAATGCCGTTAAGAAAAATGAATGTAGTCTCATCGAAAATGATTGAATAAGCGAATCTAAGGTTGGTGTTTATGAGCTGATAATTGATAGGCATGTTGCCAGGATTAAAAAGCTCTGGAGGTGAATACATAGAGAATGCTCGATAAATTAATTGAGGATATGGGCAGGGCTATTTACCATCTAAGGCAATGGCCCGTTAAAAACATACAGATATTTCATCACAATGATTCTGATGGGCTAAGCTCAGGCGCAATCCTATCTCTTGCCTTTGAACGAGAGGGCTTTAAGGTTCGGCGTTTTTGCCTGGAGAAGCCTTATCCAGAGGTTTTAAAAAAAATCTTTGACCAGGAGAATCAACTTATTGTCTTTGCGGATTTTGCAGGCAGAATTGCCCCAATGCTCTCAGAATTAAACAGGGGGAGAAACCTGACAATAATCCTGGATCACCATACAGCAAAACGTCCTACAGATCCAAAAGTCTATAATCTTGACCCAGAACTCTATGGCTTGAAAGGAGATCGGGACATTACTGCCTCTACTACATGTTACCTTTTTGCCAGGGCTTTGAATGCAGCAAATCAAGATATGGCACATATAGCGGCCATCGGGGCAGTTGGAGATAAATTCTTTGTAGACGGCAAACTTGTTAGCATTAATCGAGATATTTTGATAGAGGCTGTAAATCAAGGCGTTGCAGAGATAAGGAAGCATAAAGCCGGTGAACAGTATATCTTAAAATCATCAAGGGGGGATATACGATTAGACGAATTAGGTGACTATCTCGATGTCTTAGGAGCAGTAGGATATTACCAAAAGGGACCGGATATGGGGGTGGGGGTTTGTCTCCGGGGAACCTCGCCTGAGTCTGATCAGATGGTGGAATCGTTAAGGGAAATTAAACAAAGGGCCTTTAGCAAAGAAATTGAACGTCTCAGAAGGGAAGGACTTACGATGTCACCTCACATCCAGTGGTTTAACTTAAAAAATAGATTTTCAAACATGGGGGTAAAGATGGTTGGTCTGTTATGTGAGGAGATGAGCAACACTGATTTAATAGATCAAAAAAAATACATTGCTGGGTTTCAAATTATCCCCAATAAAATTCCAGGCATGGGAGACATAGATCTAAATCAGACAAAAATATCCATGAGAGTATCTGATTACATGGAAAAGGAGATTAGGGCGGGAAGGGCAACTGGCCTTGATAATTTTCTACCTGAGGCAACAAGCAGGCTTGGGGGGTTCTCTGATGCGTGCCACAGCTTGACTGCAGCAACAACTGTTTCCATAGGCCAGGAGGGAAATCTTATTAGAGAAATGGAGCAGGTCCTTTCATCTCATAAAAAAGGAACATAGCCTGTAAATCAGGCAGACATTGAGATATCAGAAAAACTGAAATTGCTATAAACATGAAGAGACTTATTTATTATATATCCAAAAAAACGTAAGAGGAGCTGTCAATGGGTACAGGGGCAGGATTTGGAAAAACCATCTTTATAGGGGACCAGTTTGTTTTGTATGAAGTGCCGGCCATTGTTTCATCTCTGCCTTTTGAAACAGTGGCAAGGGTAGAAAAAATTACAGGTCACGGATGGATCCTTGCGGATAACCGCAAGGAAGTTCCAGGCTATAAGGAAAAAAAGAAAGATCAACAGTTGGAATCAATCAATAAAATTCTTGAAGTCCTCAAAATAGATACCGCCAGGTACCCCATTAAGATCACCTTTGAGGGTGACCTTCTCGCGGGAAGCGGGGTCGGAGCCAGCGCAGCCAGTTGTGTATCCCTTGCAAGGGCGTTGAACAACGAGTTCGGCTTAGGCCTGTCCATTGAAGAGATAAATAATGTTGGATGGCAGGGAGAATTTGCTTACCATGGCATTCCAAGCGGAGTAGACAATACAGCATCTACCTATGGCGGATTACTGTTTTACTATATAAAAAACAATGAAAAGATTTTTGAGAAGATACAGCTAAAGGAGCCCATTGATGTGGTGCTTGGAAACAGCGGTATAACAGCAAATACTGCAGCCCTTGATGGGCTTATTAAAACCAGCCAGGATAATGATCCTCAGCTTTTTGATAAAAGACTGAAAGTTATCACTGAGCAGGTTTATAACATGAGAAATTGCCTTGAGAATGCTGATTTAGAGGGAGCGGGCCGGATCATGTCTGATAACCACAGGATACTTATCGATATGGGTCTTTCGCATGAGAGACTTATCCATCTCTGTGACCTGGCAATTGAAAAAGGCGCCTTAGGGGGAAAACTCACTGGCGGCGGCATGGGCGGATATATGGTTGCCCTAACCCCGGGAAAGAGCCTACAGGAGAAGGTTGCCTCAGCCATGGAAAAGGAGGGATTTGCTGTCATAAAGGCAACAGTAGGGGGATAGTCAAATAAGCGCTAGGTTGCTTTGTAAACATACACGAGTTACATTTATAAATTACGGGAATGAACGCTGAACCACGCTACCAGCGGAGAATATCGAACGTTTCACCTTGCATGGCTATTAATTTTTCTTTTCAGCCGTTTTGATGCCCCTAACAAAAATTTTGATTAATTCTTTTGGGACTCTGCTGCCCAGGCTTCACCATGGCCTGGATAAGGTGGAGTTCCTGATCTTAACAAGTGGTCCGCAACATAATTGCAGGTTCTGGTAGTTGGCAGCTGTTCGACAATCTTTATGATTCGCACCGAAAACTCCAGCAGCCTTTCCTCACGATCATATCGTTGCTTCGCCATCTTTTTTCTCAATCGTCACGCAATGTTTACCATTGGTTTTTCATTCATAATTCGATGTTGGATGTTGTATGTTCGATGTTCATTTTTTTAAGTAAATTTGTTCCAGTCCATCTGGAGCGAAAATAACTGAGCACTTACTGTGCCTAAGCTCTTATACCCGTGCAGTAGATACACAGAATACGAGGTTCATCTATGCTCTGTAGTGTAATATTGTTTTAACGATTTCAACAAATCCATCTCCACCCTCCTTGCTTGCCATAAATATAGGTATATGCTTCATTTGGCTAACAAATTTGAGAATGTTTTTTACACCGGCTGTATATGGAAAATACCTGAACATAGGCTCGTCATTTGGTGAATCACCACAAAAGATAAAATAGTTTTTATTGGCATCAAGATCTATACCCCACAACTCTTGCGCAAATATCTTAGTCGTTTTTAACTTATTGTAATTCCCAAACCACCCATTTATATGAATAGACGAAACCTTGCATTGCGCATTATTTTTTTTAAATATATGACATACGAGGTCAATGGATTTTTGGTCTACTGGATTAACATCCTCACAATAGTCTATGGCAAGATCCGTTTCTCTATAAAGCTGGTCGCTTGCAACGGCAACGCCTGAAACACTGGATAGGATTTCATCACGTATGCGGGAAAGGCGCTTCCTGTTTGCACAACGAATATCTTCTGGGTCTATAAATCGTTTCTTCAACGTATGCCCCTTGCTGTCAAACCAGAAATAAAAAGCGCCATTTTCCCCTACAACGCCGTCCACCGGCCACATCCGTGCAATATGATCACACCAACCAGCAGGTCGCCCTGTTATTGGCACCACCTTTAAGCCGGCATTTTTCAGCTCCCATAATGACTGATATGCATCAGGAAGAATCTTACCGGAGCTGGTAAATGTGCCGTCAATATCAAAAAAGACACCTGACAGACCCTTTGCTATTTCCGGCTCAAGTTTCTGTATAGGAAGCATCATGTCTTTGTATAAGATTCCTTTTATTAAAATAATTTTAAAAAATATTATGTTAAATTAGGCATTAAATAAAACTGGCCAACAAGATATAGTAAAGAGCTCTACCTCTATCGTCAAGTCCCTGAGTTATTCTTCAGCCATGTATTTGAGGCACATTACCATTTCATAAGTAACAGTAAAGTTTTTTATATATTCTTGATTTTCCCTATAAGAAAACACGAAAGTACTGTCAGCAAACCAAGTATAAAGATGCCCGCATGAAAGCTCCATTTGTCTGCAGCTACCCCCAGTAGAAAAGGTGTCAGTCCTAAGCCGAAAATTACTCCAATTGCTATTGTGGCTCCAGTAAATGAACTTCGTTCATTTATTTCCGTTATTTTTGAGATCGCCACTAAGGTCACAGGGAAAAATCCAGTGGAAAAAGTTGCCTGAATAATAAGGGTCACTATTAAAATGCTTCCAGGGGGTGCTATAGATAGCGAGACCGTTGAGATGCCAGTTACAACAAGGATAAAAAAAAGGATTTTTTTTACGCCATAAAGATCTACCAGAAATCCGGACAATATAGCCATAAGAAACCCCCCTATACGGGATACCCCAAAAATAGTATTGGCTGTTTCCAAAGCCATTCCACCTTCTTTTACAAGAAATAACGGTATCATATTATAGAGACCAAGCCCGTTTGAGGCTGCAAAAACCCAAAGGATCGCTATATTCCAGAAATCTTTACGCCTAAGCACAAGCAAAAATCCTGTTGTTGATTCCCTTTTAGGCCTAATATCAGGAGAAAATTTCCAAAAGGCAATCCCCATAACAAATATTGCCAATGCCAATAAGAAAAAGAGATTTCTCCAATAAAAAAAATGCAACATAAGGCCGGTGATTATTGGTATGGAGAAAATGCTGAAGGAGGCGGCAGTTTCATGAAAGGCTATGGCCCTACCCCATTGATCATGCCTAAAAATTGAGGTCAGTAGAGGAATAGCGCTTGGAAGATATACCCCCGCTCCAAGCCCCATAAAAATTACAATAAATATCAAATAAAAATAAGAATGCGTAAATTTTAGGGAAAACATCGCTATCATCAAGACAAAAAAGCCAGATAATATAGATCTCTTATAACCAATACGAGGAGAAAGGATGCCCGATAGAAGAAGGGATACGGTATACCCTAAAGATAAAAACAAAAATACGTTTCCTGCTAGCGTGTGGCTAATAGTGAGCTCATCTTCAATAACAGGCATAATAGGGGCAATAATTGTTCTGCAAGAGAAACTAACATACCACATGCCCCAAAAAATCAATAAGGCAACTAATTTCATGGCCTCAGTTTAGACGGCCTTTAAATATATTTCAACCTTTTATTAAACCCAGAGTATGCAGCAGGTGGCTACTACATAATCTAGGTTAGATTTCTTATACCTCTAATACTTTTTTTCTAAAGCATAGAAGCAAGGCATACAAAATGTCTTTCCAAGAAACCTTCTTGTGCGAGATTCCATAACCGACTCGCCACAGGATTGGCAGATCAAGCTTTCCAGTATCCTTGCCTTTTTCGGCACAGGGCCATTTGCTGGCTTGACCTGAAAAAGCTCCTCCAATTTTGCGCCCATTATACGCTTAGTCCTCAACTCCATGAGCTCTTTGTACTTTTTTTGCTCCTCCGGGATAAGTCCGCCTCTAGCCATTTTTTTTTGAAGGGCATCAAGCTCATCGCTATCCTTGGGAAAAATATTTGGGCGTGTCATGATGCGCATTCCCTTACCATCATGACGACGGTAAAAGGCAAAGGCGTTTTTCCCATAATCCAGGTGTATCAGGTTTCCCTTTCCGAAGGTACACCCCGTCAAAAATTGAATTGCATCTACCGCACACATATCAGTCTCAACAACAGCAACAATCTCTTCATCCGACGCCCGGTTGAAGTAGCTCATTGCTAACTCTGATGCCCTTATACCAAAGGCGAGTCCAGGGCAGGAATGACCATGAAAATTAATCGTCTGTTGAATTAAGCCTGCACTTACTGCTACATTTCTCATTCAATATTCTCCTTTTCTATCTTAATCTTACAAAATCTTTCATCTAAAGTTTTTCGGAAATAAGGGGATAATGGCAAGCCACAAACCTTTCCTCAATCCCAATGAGCGAAGGGTTTTTGTGTTTGCATACATTTTTTGCCCGATTGCAGCGCTCTGTAAACGGACACCCATTGTTACTCCGAACAACGAAATTTGACTTTGGAAAATCAGGCGATATGCCACTGACACTTTCTATCAGAAGCCTCGTGTAAGGATGCGCCGGGCATTCAATGATTAAGGAGGCAGGCCCTATCTCTACAAGCCGCCCACTCAACATTACCCCTATCCGGTCGCTTATTTTCCTTGCCAGGCCAATATCGTGGGTCACAAAAAGCATTGAAAGCCCTAACTCGGTCTGGAGCTCCAAGAGTAATTTGATCACCTTTGCCTGTACACTGGGGTCGAGAGAACTCGTGGGCTCGTCTGCAATCAGTAATGATGGTTTCAAAACAAGCGCTCTCGCTATACTCACCCTTTGAAGGGCGCCCATATTTAACTCATGTGGATAGCGGCCCAAGAATGCGGTGTCAGTTGAAAGATGAACATAGCCTAAAGCCTCCGTAACCTTCTTATTTAACTCATCATTATTATTAAAAAGGCCATGAATCCTTAGGGGCTCAGCCACAGCCTCAAAAACAGTAAAGCGATGGCTGATTGCCTCTGCCGGATTCTGAAAAACTACGCCTGTTTTGCGAGAGAAGGATTCATAATCACTCCGTATCCATTCATCCATATCCTTGCCTTCAAAAACCCTCTTTCCATTTTCAGGTTTTAGCACACCAGCTGCAATCATCGCTAACGTCGTCTTGCCGGAGCCTGTTTCCCCTACCAGAGAAAAAACCTCTCCTGCCTTAATCGTAATGCTCGTGGAGTTTAAGGCAACTACATCGCCATATTTTTTCTCTACCCCTTTAAGGGAAAGGATATCAACAATACCGTGTCTTACGCATCGGACCTCATGGTCACCTATAATCTCCAAGGCTACTGGCTCAAGTCTGCAAACATCTACAGCCTGGGTACACCTGTTCTGAAAGATGCAACCTGTAGATGGGGCATGACCGCTTTCATGTTCATAGCCAGGCGATTGTATGTGTGTATGCCTGTAGAGAGTTCCTTTCTTGTGCCCATGCTGATGCATAGTGCGGTAAAACGCATCTCCCCGCATTCCTCCAAGGTCTCTTGAGGTATTCATGGCAGGATAAGACCTCACCATCGCCATTGTGTATGGATGCATTGGTGAATGAAACAGGTCCTTAGAAGGAAGTGTTTCCATGATCTGGCCTAAATAGAGCATAGCAACAACATCGGAGTTACGCTCAGCAAATTCCAAATCATGCGTTATGAGCAAAACGGCCTTATTTTTGTATTTAGTCTCCCGGATAATATTTGCAACCATACCTTTTGTTAGGGCATCAAGGCCGCAGGTAGGTTCATCCAAAATAAGCACATCAGGATCCGTAATAAGGGCCATAGCAAGCAGAGCTCGCTGAATCTGCCCGCCACTAAGTTGTTGCGGGAAACGATTGCATTCATTATGACCAAGCCCAAATTCACCCAATATCTTTGCTGCAGAGGAAATTGCCTCTGCATGGCCAATACTTTTCCGATGAATGAGTGGTTCGGCTACCTGATCAATTATACGGTGTACCGGGTTGAGATTAGCAGCGCCGTTTTGAAACACAATGGAAATTTCTGCCCACCGCAACTCGTTTAACGATTTTTCATCATCATAGTCAACTGGTCTTCCATTAAGCCTGATTTCACCTTCGATCGAGGCATTTTTTGGTAAAAGCCCCAGGCATGCAAGCGCCAATGTCGTCTTACCTGAACCAGATTCTCCTATTATAGAAAGGCACTTACCTGAATACAATTCAAGGCTTACCTCCTCCAGGGCCTGAATAGCATGGGAGTTTTCCTTGTAGAGCACGCTTAATTTTTCAATATAAAGGCTCATGCAGTGCTTTCCTTTAAGGTATCTTTGAGTCTGGGGTCAAGTACCTTTTCCAGGCTAATAGCCAAAAATGTAACAGTCATTATCAATAGAGATAAACAGGCTATAGGCGGAAGCAACCAGTTCCACCAAATATCCAAATAGTAATATTTTATGGCGTAGCTTATCATCATACCAAGAGACTTTCGGCTTGGATCAAAAAGACCGAGAAATGCCAGCGAAGCCTCCATAAAAACCGCCATTCTGCATTTAGCCGCAAATCCTATCAGGTAAAGAGGAAAGATTTCAGGCATCAAATGACGATGAATGATATACCAACTGCTACCTCCCATCTGCTGTGCAGCCCTAATGTGGCCGGCCTCTCTTGTGCTTAAGGTCTGGGCTCGGATAGTCTTGCTTATTGTCGGCCACATAAAACCTGCCAGTATAAGGGCCAGAAAAAGTGGCGCGGGCTGAAAAAGGGCGGCTATTAATATAAGAACCATGATAACAGGAACTGCCAAAAAAACGTCGGAAATACGCATAATTATGATATCAATAAAACCCCCGGACCAGCCTGCAACAAGCCCTATTAACACCCCGAGTCCCAGCGCCACTAAACCGCTTATTATGCCGAATACAACGGTGTTGCGAATAGCATAGAGAAGCTCAGAAAAAATATCCTGCCCCCCATCGTTTACTCCGAGTATATGATCTGCCGTAGGTGGCGATATGGGCTCAAAAGACATATCCCATGGGTCAAATGGTGACAGCGCAGGGCCAAACAGGGTTAGTGCAGCAAAAAAAACGGCCAAAAAAAACCCTATCGTAAACCAGTGGTCCTTGAACAGCCCCTTTTTAAATCTAATGTTCATACACAACCCTCGGGTCTATTATACGGTAGATTATTTCCAGGCAAAGGATAACAGCAAGAACCATCAGAGAGGAAACCAGCACCACTGATTGTATCAAAGGCAGATCCCGAGCCTTAATTGCATGAAACAGGAGAGTTCCTAAGCCTGGATAAGAAAAAATTCTCTCTACGACAAGGGCCCCGGTAATAATAAAAGCCAGGCGAAGTCCGAATCTGGTAACCAGGGGCAAAAGGGCATTTCTTGCAGCATGCGCATACCGAATCCTCCTGTCGGGTAAACCCTTGGCCTTTGCCGTCATAATATAAGGCTTTTTTATCACCATGACCATGCTGTTCCGTGCCAGCAAGAAATTACCAGGAAAATATGCAAGGATAAGGGTAATGAGTGGCAAGGCTAAATGATGCCCTATATCTATGAGCTGAGCCCAGAATGATAATTCAGCATAGGCTGTAGTTGCCCCTGAAGCTGGAAACCACTCAAGGTGCAAGGCAAATAACACAAGGAGGACAACCCCGGTGCTTATCTCAGGTATCCCTTCGAGGATTGTCATAGTGCTTACCATACCTTTTTCCACCCAGCTGTCCCTCCTCCATGCAACCTCTACACCAGATAGAAAACCAATAAACATTGATACTATATGGGCCGTACCTAATAAAAGCAGTGTCCAGGGTAATGCGCTAAAAAAGAGCGCGGAAACAGGCGTGAGAAAGGCATAAGAATAGCCCCAATCTAAGTGGGCAAGCCTTAGCACATATTTGAAAAATCCAGGGTCCTCCATGTAGTAATCCCTTAGCTCCGTCTCTTGTTCAGAGGTCAGGGTTACCTGAGAACTCGAATACATGGATATGACAAAATCGCCTGGCAACAAACGAGGCAAGGAATAACTCAGGTAGATCATAATGAGGGCAGCTAATCCAAAGGCAACAGCCATACCGAGCCATCTCGGCGCATAATGATTAGTAGGATCAATCATCCCCTTGAACGCCTCAATCTATCAAGGACATCTTGTTTTGGGCGATTGGTACCCCTATGCTAATCCCACCTTTTGTATAATACCACTCAATGCCTTTTTGAGGGTTATATGCCGCCATGGCTAAAGGATAGTATAGAGATATGGCTGGTAGCTCGTCTGCATATATTTCCTGGATTTTATAGACAATAGCCATGCGTTTTTTCGAATCCATCTCAGTGATTTGATCCTTGAGCAGTCTCAGCAGTTCCCTGTTTGCGCCAAACCGAGCTGAATTGACTGAATTAGATGCCTCAGGATCTATCATTAAGTTCAGTACTCTTGCATCGCCCATCAATGCTCCATGGCCGGATATCGCCAAATCAAATTCCCATTTCTTAACACGCCCATCTGCTGTAGCCTGCTCCAGATTGACTAAATCCACATGAATGCCAACGCTCTCTAATTGCCTTTTTATTACCTCGCCGTCTCGATCCTCTATGCTCTCACCTGCTACAGTAATATTTGATGCCACTATTTCGACCTTTAAAGGTTTCCCATCTATTTCATAAAAACCATCAATACCCTTGATATAGCCTAATGACTCTAATATCTGACGTGCCGCAAGAGGATCAGGTTTATAGGTTGGGGTATCTTGGTTATAAAATTCATGATCAGGCGGAAGCAAACCAAAGGATGCTGGAGATCCAAATCCACGATGAG
>CAYMVB010000115.1:0-1675 GCA_964393665.1 uncultured Desulfobacteraceae bacterium
GCTATCCTGACGGAAATGATAGGTGTTGCCGGGATAATGAAAGACTGCCTCCTTATTTCCTAAAAAGAGCATTAATCCGCCTTTTAATCTTTCCTGTAATTATAGATAACATTGATAAGACGGCTACAAGGATTGTGGGGCATGGTTTAGTGGGAATTATGTCTAAAGCAATGATTGGGAAGCAAGATCTCGGGATGCAAGGAAATTTTTCAGACAAGAGATGAAAGGGTTTTGGGTAATGGGAAAGGTGATTTGCAAGGATATGGCTATTGTTATCTCTATGTTACTTGTGCCCGCTTAACGCATGTCCAGGCGTTTATTTCTTTTCACTTACTTCAGCATCTCTCGGATTGAATTTTCATACTCAGGGAAATACCGACCGATCACCGGCAGATCGAAGGAGCTGAGAATGCTGGTATTGCTTTCCCGTTCAAGGAGAAACTCAAATGAGTTTTTTACCAGGTCCTCCTCCGAAATTTTTCCGCCAGTAAGCTCTTTATAATATGAAGGGCTTAGGCTAACTGTATGATTGGTTGTCGTATTGCCTCCCTTTACCGTTACCTTGAAGGTGCTTGCATTAATCTTCTCTACTGTTATCATTATGTCCCCCTTCTGCTTCGCTCTTTACGCAATAAGGCAAGGCGAATTAGTTTGTTGCCCCTGCCTCGAGATTTTGGTATTATATGATTGCATTTTTTGAGCCAAAAGTAAAGGGTTCAGCCTTCCTTTTATCAGCGTATACATGCTAAATGAATTTGAAAAAGGCCAAAGCCCTTTTGAAGCATTGAAGATCTTGGGGCATTATCTTTGATAAATGATAAGGGGTAATTGTATGGATGATGACATTTGCAAAAAGGTTAAAGCTCTTATCAGAGAACAGGGTGCCTGCGTTCTTGCCACTGCCTCTGAGAATATACCTCACTGTTCCTTGATGGGGTATGCCTCTAATTCTTCATGTGAGGAAATTTATCTTATGACATTTAGTGATACACGGAAGTATAAAAATATGTCTGAAAATCCGGCAGTCAGTATTTTGATTGATACAAGGCAGGCTCCTATGGAATCTGGTCATAAAAACGCCATGGCCCTAACCGTTTCAGGGCGATTTCGTAGAATCACTAAGGGTACAGAACGGGAGGCAATACGCAAGCAATTGGTACAGAAGCACCCGGAACTTAAGGACTTTTTTGAAGACCCGAGGGGAGAGCCGGTTAAAATAATCCTTGAATCATATACGCTTTTAGAAGGTCCTACAAAGGCTTACCATGGGTCTATTTTAGGGCTATAGGTTTAAGAGGGATATGAAATGCAGTGAGAAGGTTTACTGCTTACAGGTATTTGCAAAGAAGAGACGGGAAAAACGCTTACCAATCTTCCACTTATTCGCTTAGGATAGTTAAGAGTTTTTTGGCCTTTACAACCTCACACTGTTTTTTGCGGCAGGTTATTTTTTGCTATTTTTCCCCGTATAAGCGATGCGAATATGCCGGCAAAACAGAGAAAAGAAAAGACAATAAATGCCACATTCATACTTTTCAGGAATTCCGCGCTGTGTTCTACGGTGATCTGGCTCCTGCCAATAAATATGGCAAATATAAGGGTGGCAATACCCATGCTGATCATCATCCCCATGAGCCGCATGGTCCCTACTGAGCCTGATGCAAGGCCGTAAAAC
>CAYMVB010000116.1:0-1512 GCA_964393665.1 uncultured Desulfobacteraceae bacterium
AGACCTTCAGGTACAGAAGGTGATACAGCTGTCGTCCCTGTAAGTTTTGAATTTGCAAACAATCCAGCATGGGAAATCTGAAGCACAATTTTTCCACCATGATTATGCACCTTTTTCACCATATCCCGGAGTCCTGCTACATGGTCATCGGAGTAAACACCGAGCTGGTTTACTCCTGCCTGCCCGTCTTTCCGCATACAGGCATGGCCAGTTATAATCAGGCCAACTCCACCATCTGCGAGCTTAATCATCAGGTTCACCAAATGCGATGTACAGCTTCCATCCTCAGCAGCCATAGCCGACCAGGTTGCCGATCGAACAAATCGATTTGAAAGGATCATACCGTTGATCTTAGTCTCTGAAAACAAGGCTTGCATAAAATCCTTCCCCTCTTGATTTATAATCTCTTATTCAAATATATGTTCATTGATGTCTTTAAGAAATTGAATGTTTCGATATGAAACGTAGATTGCCTAGAAGTCCCCTGCTATTATAATTGGCGATTAGAGACAGTCCATGTTACTTAGAAAAAAAGGGGTAGCGACCGTATTTAAATTCTAGCTTTCTCACGCCATTAATTGCTTTTTGAAGATATAAAGATAGAGCGTTACAAGTCAACGGTCAATAGCTAATCGCTCAGCGACAAGAAAAAGCGGATTCAAAAGATATCCCTTTTCTCAGCAGCATATAGTATGCATGGCTTCATGTTGAGGCAACAAATATCTATTTAGATGGTTAAATTAAAGGTAGAAGGTATGAGGAGAAAGGGAAATACAGTCGATTTTTCAACTGTGTATACTCCTCTTTAACCGTTTTACTAATGTGGGTCAGCCATGGTTTTTCCAGCACTTTATTTTTACTGCGTACGTAGCCACAAAGAAATAAAACAATCTGTTTCGTAACGTATGAAGGTTGATGCTTACAGTTATTTATTCTCAAGTTATTTCATCGTATTCAGTTTCGACTCAAGCAAATCCGCCATCTCTTGGATATTTTTGTTCATGTACCAGCGACCATTTGCAAATACCCCATAGTCGGCACCAGCCATTGCCGAGGCATATCGTGTAGAGTTAGCAAAGAAAAGCCACTGTTCAACCCACATCTTCTCAATGGTCTCATCAAAAATGCTATCCTCTATTTTCAGGCCTTGTTTAAATAAAAGTCCCTTTGCAGCCCCCTTCTCCCAGGCACTTGCCAAAATCTTGGTGGCAGTTAGTGTCTTGTCATTAGTTTCAGCAATTACCTTGTGCATCCGAATGAATTGATTATCCACCCATGTCTTTGAGTGACAGGCAAGGCATGTTCTTTTCATCTTGTCTTCGCGCCTGCCTTGTTCTTCCTGATCAATAAGATATTCTGCAACTGGCTCTCCAGTGATTTCTGTGGGTATGGGCAGGCCAAGCTTATTTTTAATAATTGTGGTATCCGGTGATTTCGGGTGAGCAGTTGAAAAGATACCAAATAACCGATGGGCAAGCCGGTCGTTCATCCTGTGACTTCTCTCAGCAATAA
>CAYMVB010000117.1:0-1999 GCA_964393665.1 uncultured Desulfobacteraceae bacterium
CTGGGGTAACTGGACCGCACTAACACAAAGGCTGGGAGACAGGACCCAGATTGTGGGAGATGATATTTTTGTTACGAATCCTGAAAGGATAACAAGGGGTATTAAGGAAGGATGTGCAAATGCAGTATTGATTAAACTTAATCAAATTGGAACCCTGACAGAAACACTTAAGGCTATTGAAATGACCCATAAGGCAGGCTGGAAAACGGTTATATCCCATCGTTCCGGAGAAACAGAAGACAGTTTTATCGCTGACCTGAGTGTAGCTGTAGGTAGCGGCCAGATAAAAACCGGCTCCCTTAGCAGGTCGGAGAGAGTTTGCAAGTATAATAGATTATTGAGAATAGAGGAAGAATTAGGCGAGGCGGCACTATTTGAATTTCCAGCCTGATTACATACATGGCAACACATAGAACCCTTGATAATATTTTTTTAGTTGATCTTGACTGGTCACTGCCGGGCTTTCAGAACTTTCTAAGCAGTTGGATAATCAAGGATGGATATAGTGCCATAGTAATAGACCCAGGTCCTTCTGCTACCATAAATATTTTAGCACGTGCATTACATGAGATCCAGGTCAAAAGAATTGACTATATTTTTCTCACACATATTCACCTGGACCATGCAGGCGGATGCGGGGCCTTAATACGGGACTACCCGGAAACTCCCATTATATGCCACTCTAAGGCCATAGAGCACCTATCCGATCCTGACAGGCTATGGGAAGGCTCTTTAGATGTCCTGGGGGATTTGGCACTTGCATACGGAAAACCATTGCCTATCGCGAGGAGGAGTATGTACACAGAGACCACTATGAGGTGGAAGAATTATAACATTCAAATAGTGAATACACCCGGCCATGCATCTCATCATATGAGTTTCCTTTTTAATGACATAGTATTCGCCGGAGAAGTCGCAGGTATTCAGGTACCACGAAGTGATTGCCTGTATATAAGACCAGCAACCCCTCCTCCATTCATGCCGCAGGTAGCTCTAACATCTATCTGTCATGTCATAGAAATGGCCCCTAACGCAATATGCTACGCCCATTACGGTTTTTTAGGCAATGCCTGTAAATTTTTGAATAAGGCCAAGGAGCAAATAAAATTGTGGTTGGAGATCATAGAAGAAATGAAAGATAAGGGCCTTCATTTAGGATATAGCGAAATCTTTGAAGAAATACGAGCCAGGGATTCTCATCTTAAATTTTTCAATAAGTTTAATCCTGACATAAGAAAGAGAGAACTATATTTTATCAACAACTCTATTAAGGGGATGGTACATTTCATAAACAAAAGATAACCACTTTTTTTGGCCTGTTAAAACCATATGAAATATGATAAGGGTTAAAAAATAGAATTATCTGGGAACCTGCTATGAGAAAGAGTAAATTTGCATTTTTTGTTATTATATGTATTGTTTTTTACGTATCATTACCATCATTTATCTTTGCCATAACCCCGGATGGTGATGTGGCTCCACTGGGAAACAGGGACGGAAAGATCGAGGTTGGAGATGCCTTGGTGTGCCTGAGGTTTGCTCTTGGGCTTGAATCTCCAACGCAAAATGATATAGAGCATGGAGATGTTGCGCCCCTTGATTCCAAAGGGCAGCCAAACCCGGATGGGGCGCTAACAATAGGGGACGCCCTTGTTATACTCAGAATGGCCCTGGGGCTGATAGAATCGAGCTTTCAGGATATCTGGTCTGGAAAAGACATTTCATTTACTGTAAGCGGTGACCCACCTTTTGTAATTGAACTATCTGTCACATATAGCGGAAGTTTCGTCGGAACGAAATGTTCTGGTCCATATACTAAAAAGGCTGTAATTAGCGCTCAACCTGGTTTTCCTATAAAAAATAATGCTTTTACAGGAAAATCTGAAAGTTTTTTAGGTGGAGATACTATTACAATTAGTGGGATCTTTTTAGATTCTGAAAATGCTGAGATAGACATCAGCTGGGTTGGATATGACTCTTATTGTGATGCTGAATATTC
>CAYMVB010000118.1:0-18689 GCA_964393665.1 uncultured Desulfobacteraceae bacterium
GAGGGCTGGATCCTTTTCGATTATACGCCGGTAAGCAGGTAGTAGTATCGAAACATTATGCCCCATATCGCGAAAAGCAAGGGGAAGGCTTCCAATTACATCACCTAAGCCCCCGGCCTGCGCCAGGGGCGAAGCCTCTGAGCCAGCCACCAGGATATTGAGCTTACTGTTTTTCATAAAATCTTCTTGTCTCCTTCGGGGAATGTGGGAAAAACCCTTGCCTTCCCCGCTTATCGGGCTCTTCAACCCCGTTAACGGGATTTCTGCTTCGTTTCAACAGGCGAAGACTTTAGTTTAATGCTATTATTTGGTTAAGCCTGCCCTTCCCGTCCCGATACCGTAACGGTACCGGGAGGCGCACCTTTTGTGCGATGTAGTTACGTAGTTATACCATTGACTAGATGGCGCTCTATGCTCGTTCCTTGGAATACCAGGCCTGGGCCAGCGGCACAAAGGGGCAAAGTGGCAAAGGCCTGTCTGCGTGCGGACACGAACAGGCAGGCACAAAGAAGAAATAATGCGTCTCAAAAACTCTGTGCCTCTGTGCCTTTGACCCTTAAGCTATCGGCTTTAGCCGATAGTAGTTGACTTAGACGAGAGAGATTTATGCATGAAAATTACATATCGCGAATTTCCTCAACTCATACCGGCTCTAGGAGATTAAAGTGGAAGATTATTATATTGGAATTGACGCTGGATCAGTAAGTGTAAACGCTGTTGTAATCAACAGTAAAGGTGAATTAATTTATGAATCCCCTTACAGAAGGCATTTTGGAGGGGCAGAGGCATTGGTTTATGATACAGTAAAAGAGCTTTACAGCCGATTTGGGACAGATTCGATAAAAGCCCTTGCAATCACTGGAAATCATGGGAGGATAATAAGTGAGAGGATAGGTGTTCTTTTTGAGTTTGAGTCTATAGCCCAAATTCTTGGCTCTATTCATCTGCAGCCTGATGTTAAGAGCATCATCAGCATGGGTGGGCAGGATACGGCATTGTATATCCTTGGCCGTAATGGTGACGCGTGGGAACTTGATGATTTTAATACGAACACACCTTGTGCCTCCGGCACGGGTTCCTTTCTTGACCAGCAGGCTGAAAGATTGGCTTCATCGATATATGGCAGTGATAAAAATGTTTCTGATACGCATATATCTCAGATATTGGAGGATTTTATCGCATTAGGCGTTAAGAGCGAGAACCCTGCAAGGGTAGCATGCAGATGCACGGTATTCACTAAATCGGACATGATACATCTTCAGAATAAAGGTGAAAAACTGGAGGATATAATTGCAGGTCTTCATATAGGAAATGCATCTAATTATATAAGCACGATCGTTTCAAACAGGACACTGCCTAAACCAATAATTTTTATTGGTGGACTCGCCGCAAATGAGCTTCAAGTTCGTGCATTTAAGGCCCATTTTCCAGAACTTATTGTGCCACCATATTTCAATTCCGTTGGCGCATTGGGCGTAGCACTTCATGCAAAAGAATCAAATATTTCCAATAAACCTGACTTTAAAAAACTTAAATCCATGACTGAGAAGGGAGTGTTTTCTTTCCCTACAGCTTCAAGGTTGAGCTTAATAAAAACTGATTTCCCAGAGGACAATAATATAGAGATACAGTTAAAAAAACAGGAGCGAACGCCTGTATATTTAGGCATTGACATAGGATCTACAACGACTAAATATGCCCTTATAACAAAGGACAGGGAAATTGTTGATAAGGAATATCGGCAGACAATGGGCAAACCCATAGAGGTAATCCAGAGTTTACTAAAGATACTAAAAGAGAGAAACGGAGATACAATAGAGATTATGGGAGTGGCCACCACCGGTTCCGGCCGAATGGTGGCTGGCGATTTTCTCAATGCGGATTTGATCCTTGATGAAATAACTGCCCATGCACGAGGAGCTATCGAGATAGATCCCTCCATAGACACAATTTTTGAGATTGGCGGACAGGATAGTAAGTATATATCTATTGCTAACACACATCCACTGGACTTTGATATGAACAAGGTATGTGCCGCCGGAACAGGCAGTTTTCTTCATGAATTGGCTAATAAAAATGGTATCAATATTGTCAAAGAGTTCCAGGAAATAGCGTTGTCCTCAAAAAGACCCATAAAATTAACGGAACGCTGCACGGTATTTATGGAGTCTGATCTTGTATCATACGCACAAAAAGGTGCCACAAAAAATGATCTTATTGCAGGTCTTTGCTACGCCATAGTTTATAATTATTTACACAGGGTAGTGGGCAGCAAAAAGATAGGCGATAGAATAATGTTTCTCGGGGGCCCATCCCTTAACGAGGCAATTGTTGCGGCCTTTGAAGCAGTTTTAGGTAAAGGGCTTCTTATACCAAAGCATAGAGAGGTTCTTGGGAGTTTTGGTGCGGCTATAAGCGTACAGGAACATATGAAGATTGAAAATACAACCGAATCCGTGTTTAGAGGCCTGGAAGAAGCTATTAATGACAAGCTGGAATACAAGGAGGCTATCTGTCATGCAGATCCTCAATGCCATAATGAATGTAAATTAAAGATATACAACTTTGGGGGCAGAAAGAGTATATGGGGTGGTGAGTGCGGTCGTTACGAGATTAGAGGGAATTATGGAGAAAAAAAGGAGGATTATTTTAAGGTACGGAGTGAAATATGGGAAAGTTATATCAAGGGGCTTTATCATGATTTTGGTGATTTAAAGACAAGAGATGCCAAAGATGATAACAGGGCGGTATTTGAAATAGACGGAAGGCCGACTGTCGGTCTTCAAAGGGCCTTATATAATCATCAGATAGGTATTTTTTGGATAACCTTTTTTGACCGGCTCGGTTTCCGCCCTGTATTAACCCAGAAAACAAATGATAGGGTTTCCAAATTAGGCATTGAGTCAATGACAACTGAAACATGTTTTCCTGTTAAGGTATCTCACGGTCATGTCAGGGACTTAATAGGAAAGACAAGGTACCTTTTTCTGCCGGCTATCATCAATCTTCCATTTGATGAGGAGACTGAGAATAGTTATTACTGCCCTCTGGTTCAGGGGAATCCATATATGTTAAAGACCGCCCTGGGGTTAAGAGATGAGGATATACTGAGCCCGGATGTTCATCTTCATTATGATATTGATTTGTTAGCTATTGAATTATTTGACCAAATTGGACATAGAATAAAGCGTGGCATAAAGGAAATGAAGGGTGCTCTGGAAATGGCATCAAAAAGGCAAATGGAATTTGAAGAGGAACTTTATAGAAAAGGATCTGAGGTAGTTTCCTCCTTGAAAGACAGTGAGCCGCTCATCATAGTCAGTGGGAGGGCATATAACCTTTACGATGAAAAACTCAATCTAAGATTAGGGCAAAATCTATCTAAGATTGGGATAAAGGCCCTTCCCATGGACTTTTTAGATGTTCGGGATACAGACATGCTTGATTTTTCGAGTATGTATTGGGCTTATGGTACTCAGATGCTAAAGGTAGCCAAGGTAGTAAAGAAAAACCCTCATTTTTTTGGACTTCATATCTCAAATTTTAGTTGCGGACCGGACTCTTTCAATGAGCATTTTTACAAATATATCATGAAGGAAAAGCCGTGTCTAATTCTTGAATTAGATGAGCATAGTGCTGTAGCTGGTGTTATGACAAGGCTGGAGGCATTTAAAAATGTCATAAAATCTGTAAGGCGTGTTGAAATCTCAGAAAACCAACATATGAGAATCAGCGCCACAGGGGTTTAACAAATGCAGACTATAGATCAATTTAAAAGGGGTGAACAGAAAGATACATTTGATGAACTATCTAAGGGTGTAGGTCATTTTGATGTTAAGGGAAAGACAATTCTTATCCCGGAAATGAACCGGATAGGGTGCCACCTCATGGCTGGTGTATTTCGTGGCTTTGGAGTAAGTTCTTTTGTCATGGATACCTACAAGGGATTAGATATGGGAAAAGAGCATACATCGGGTAAAGAATGTTTTCCCTGCATAGTTACCCTTGGGGATATTCTCTTGTATATGAAGAAGGAGGCAGAAAAACTTGGGGATCAGTTTAATCCCGAAAGCTATATGTATTTCATGCCTGAGTCAGCTGGTCCCTGTAGATTTGGCATGTATAATAAATTTCATCGTATCATACTTGACTCAATCGCAGGTTTAGACAGACTGAAAATAGTTACGTTAACGGCTGACAATAACTATTCATTAGATGGGTTGCTTCCAAAGGAAAAGGTCTTAGAATTTCGCAAGGCCGCCTATCTTTCTGTTGTAATAGGGGATGTGCTGGATAGGCTATTGTGGAGGATACGGCCTTATGAAAAAAAGGAGGGGGAGGCAGATATATTTATAAATAATGCGATGGAGCGGATGACAGAGTTTTTTTCTCAATATTCATCCGGAAAAAATATTCATAAAATAGTTGATGAATTAGAAGAGATTGTCAAAAAAAGCAGGGAGGTTATTGACCCAGATATACCGAGAAAACCAATTGTAGCGGTAGTTGGGGAAATTTATGTAAGATCACATCTTAAGACCAATCAAGATACAATAAGAATGCTTGAAAAATATGGTGCTGAAGTAGTAAATGCCTCTGTTGGTGAATGGATAAACTATATTACCTATGACCAGGTAAGGATGGCAAAAAGAGATTTAAAAATTGGGTTTAAAAGTTTGAGAATAAAGGATATAAAGGATTCTCTTTTTCGCTATCTTACCTATTCCATGACCCTTTTTTACCAGTATATGCAGCAGAGAAAGATATACAGGCTGGCATTAAAATATATTGACATCCAGGAAGATCATAAGATTGGTCATTTGGAAAAAAACCTGAAGAATAATCATGCCTTTTCCTTTGAAGTCGGCACTGAAGCGTGCCTTAGTATACCATCAGCATTGGAGTATGCGCATAAAGGGTTCAATGGAGTTGTAAATATATTCCCCTTTACCTGCATGCCAAGTAATCTTACATCCTCCATAGCTAAACCCTTAATGTCCAGGTTGCATACGCCATACCTCGATGTGTCGTATGATGGATCCTTTCAGCCAGGAAGGGAACCTGCATTGAGAACGTTTATGTATCAGGCATATCAACACTTTAAGATAAATGGAAGGGCGTAAATGTCATATAAGATGCTGATAAATGCGGTAGAGCCAGAAGAATATAGAGTGGCTATCTTAAAAAATGAAGAGTTGGATGGATTTTATATTGAAACCTCGATGAAAGAGGAGATAAAGGGGAATGTTTACAAAGGCGTGGTTGTCAGAATTGAGCCAAGCCTGCAGGCCGCCTTTATTAATTTTGGGAAAGACAAAAATGGTTTTTTAACCTTAGGGGAAATACACCCTGAATATTATGAATCCCAGGGGATAGTAAAGGATTCAAGGGCCTCTGTTTCCATAGACAATGCATTAACTAAGGGAAAGGAACTCCTTGTACAGGTAACCAAAGAGATGGGGGGCAGGAAAGGTGCCTATCTCACTACCTATATATCCTTGGCCGGCAGATATCTTGTTTTAACCCCAGGCAGGACGAACAGCGGTGTATCGCAAAAAATAGAGGACGATGAAGAAAGACAAAGGCTTAAATCCATCATGAATCATTTGAGACTTCCAGATGGGGTTGGATATATCGTGAGAACTGCTGCCTCGGGTCAGAAGAAGAAGACGTTGGCCAGAGACCTTAACAATCTTTTGAGGATGTGGCAGGATATAAAGGAAAAGGCAGAAAGCTTACCGTCACCCTCTATTATCTTTAAGGAGCAAGATTTAGGCCTGAGGACCTTGAGGGACCATTTTAGTGCAGATGTTGATGAAGTCCTGGTAGACGATTTACAGACATGGTCAGAGGTAAAAGATTTTATGAGGGTTATATCCCCCAGGCACATAAGAAGGGTAAAACTTTACAAGGAAAGAACGCCTATATTTTCTGAATATGGGATTGAAAAACAGATTGAACAGATATACAACAATAAGGTGCCGTTAAAAAGTGGGGGCTCAATTGTTATAGACTCAACAGAGGCATTATTTGCAATTGATGTAAATAGCGGAAGGTCAATAAGGGAAAAAGGTATAGAGACTACAGCCTTCAAGACAAATCTTGAGGCGGCAAAAGAGATAATAAGGCAGCTAAGGCTCAGGGATATAGGCGGCCTTGTAGTAATAGACTTTATTGATATGAAAGAGCAAAAACATCAAAGGGAGCTCATGCGGGTTGTCAGGGAGGAAGCGAAGAAAGATAGCGCTAAGACAAGTTTTTCCTATATATCTAAGTTTGGATTAATGGAACTGAGCAGGCAGAGACTCAGGCCCTCTTTAGAATCAAAGACCTATCAGATATGCGAGTACTGCCAGGGCAGGGGAATAGTAAGGTCTGTTGAGGCTACGGCGTTGTCTTTTCTCCGGAAGATATGGCAGGGCTCCTCAAGAGGCGATGTAGAAAAGGTAAAAGGAACTTTACCAAGCAAGGTTGCTAACTACCTTTTAAACAAGAAACGAAAGGAGCTCGCTGAATTAGAAAAACGCTATGAGATAAGTATAGAGATTCAAGGCAACCCTGAGTTACCCATCTGGGGAGGTGACCTGGAGTTTATTAATAAGAAATTATCAGAGAATATGTAATTTTACCATGCGCCTGTAGCTCAGTTGGATAGAGCAGCGGACTTCTAATCCGCAGGTCGCAGGTTCGAATCCTGCCAGGCGTACCAGTAATATCAAGGGTTTCAGGGTTTTTGTTCTTTTTTAAAATTTAAAAATGCTACCGTAATGCTACCCATGAAAAGAAAAAATTTAAGAAAGGAAAAGCCATGAAAAAATTATACTTCAAATGTCCTTATTGTGGGAAAGAGTATCTATTTGAAAAAACCGATTTGCCCGCTGGCTTTATTTCTCCTAATGATCTTAATGAAAATAAAATGAGCCTTCTTGCAGTTGAATGCCAGAACCCGGAATGCAATCAAAGTACTATTTGCACACCTGAAGATGTAAAAAAGGCCCTGGAAACCCCAGAACTACCAAAACCGCCAAAAGTTACATGGGAATGGTTTTGGAAAGAATAGTTGCAAAATTAGGCACCGTTGCCTATTTTGTCGTGACGTAACGACAATTGTCACAACGTTATGACAAAGCCTTATAGACAAAAAAAAGAGGCAAGCTCTGAGAAAAGCCCACCTCTTTCAGGAGGACGGCGGCGCTATGAAAGTCCGCTGAAGCCGCTGTGTCTACGTCTTTGCGCTGCTCGCTCGCCATTGCTGGTAGAGCACACCGCCATCATGCATTACTTTATTCTGCCACTCACAAATACACAAATATTTCCCGCTCCACTTGCTTCAACAACCAGGCTGGTCGCTGCTGTGAGCTTCATACCTCCGTTGAGGAAATTCCATTGCATTTGCTGATTAGCCGCAAATGGAATTGGCCCCAGGTGAATCGTGTCGATTGTACCCGGCACCGCCTCGCCTTCACCAATACTAATTGATATTGCGGCATCAGAGCTAATTGTTAAGTGATCCACATATATGCTTGAGCCTGCTGCTGGAGCTGGAACCAGTTCTTCAACTCCACTGGCATCCGCGGAAGTCCCATTTGCAAAAAAACCAAAAGTTCCTGGCTGAGGATTATTTATATCAAATGCTGCCATATTTTACCTCCTAACTTAAAGCAGTAACAGATTGATTGCTGGTATATCTCGGTTCTAAAACAGCAATAACAATCGCCTGCCCTGTAGCTCCAACATTATCATCAGCGAAGTCGAGAGTTAGCCACTCTTCACCACTTGCAATATCCATTTCAGAAGCATTTACATCTACCACAAGCAGATAATTGTCATAAGTGCCGTGTGTTAGCTCCAGTGCCGCACTGGTATTCCAATCTGTCAGAACATCACAGTTAGCGGCGCTCTGAGCCGCCGAGCCAAAGGCATACCGAAAAGTTAGAGCACTATCACATGACGCATCCGTAGCCCCTGAATAAACATAAAGAACAGGGCTGTCTGTCCCAATATCAGCAAGTTGAATTAGAAAAGTCGCTCTATGATAGCTGCTCATATTGATAGAGTCAGACAGATTATTTGCCCCAGTGTCAAAATCAATGTCAACCCCAATTGGAACGATTTTGTAATTTTCAATGAAAGTCATTATTAATTCTCCTTATTTGTTAAGCCGAGGCCCGGAAGCCTCGGCGTATTGTTATTTTTATCTTGCACCAAGAACCACAAATGGTGATACAGTCGTTGAACCATCCTCTAAAGTCAGGGCTTCGTTCCACAAACTTTGCCCGTCATGCCGCTCTATTATACGGCTCAACAACTCATCTGTTTCAAAGTGGGTAAAAATAGAAGTCTCGAACCGCATTTCACTCCTCAAGCCCACTACATATTGAGAGAAGTCGCAAAGCATAATGTCGCCGCGATCCCCCAGGGTTTCGGTCTTTTCCGTGAAGATCACCGGCCTTGTCAAGATCCTGAACACCCCGTTAGATTCGTTCATCACCGGGACGTGAGAACCTGCCAACCCTACCGCTAAGCTAAGCTTTAAAAGTTCCGGGATCGTACTCTGATGGCATACCCACACGCTGTTTTCGAAGGAACCCGCAAACATCCGGGACATCATTGCCGTAAGGTTTTCGTAGATGATAGTCGCACCTTGCCCGCCTTCAGGGTCCACCTCAACAGTACAATCAGCATTGAGGATGCCAAGAGGTTCGCCCGCTCCAGTGCCTTTAAGAAATGCCTTGTCTCTGTACCAAGCCAGGCCTTTGCCGCATAGGTTTTCGATTTGTGACATACCGCCTGGCGTGTCGGCATTAAGCTCTGAACTAAACCTTATTAGTCCCGTTAACTTTTTTGCGTTCAACGTCATACTGCGAGCTTTTGGATCGTTCTCCGATATAGTGCCCGCCTCGGCTGTATAGGAAGCAGTAAAGCCGCCAAAAAGGGCCGTTGAATGATCGCCAATACTTATCGCTGGAATTTTTATCTCATTGGAGTTCATTGGCTGCACATAGGCCCTTGGCTGTACTATCTCATTCTCTAAACTTACCGCATGAATTCTCTGTGCCTGCTCGCCAGGCACTAAGAAGCCACCATCGCTAGGGACGCTTTCCGTCATCGCATTTTTTATAAGTCCAGGATGATATCTGCCGCTAAAAGCCGCCTGCCAAAAATTGGTATCCTTATCCTGCCATTTATAGCCACCATTGCCAAACATTGAACGCCAATCCTTCTTTCCGTTAGGCGGAACAAGTGTGAACGGTTTGGCCCCATACTCGCCTGAAAACTTGGTTTTTTCTGGTTCAAAACCATTCAGGCCAATAGATCTTATTGGAGTTTTTTCAAGTTTTGCCACCTGCTGGTTAATTTCTGTTAATATACCTTGCTCTGTTTGATTAGCGTTGCGCCCTTCTCTTGTTATCTTTGCGAGAAGATCGTCTTTCGCTTCATTAAGTATTTGAATTTTTTCTACTATTTCCTCTTTAGTCATTTTGCTACCTCCATAAGCTAAAAATTGTTATTTTAGCCATTCAGAGGATGGGCGTCTCGCACACTTCCGAATTTTTCGCACCGATATCTCAGGATTTTTTGACTGACTCCCTCAGTCCCCCAGGTTCCAGCGTCACGCAGGTTCTCGGAAAAACCTTTGATATCAGCACTGTCGAGGCAAGCATCACGCAGGCCCCGCCTTAGCTTTTTTATTAAATGCCACCTATTGGCATATATTAAATATATAGTAAGTTCTACTGTAAGTCAATAAAAAATTCTTTACTTAGCACAAATGGTATGCCTTTTCGTTTCTCAGTTTTCCATTTGTTCAAAAAATAATGCTTATGTTGAGCCCAGGCCGCCCTTATCTCCTGGCCTTGATCGAAAAACCTACTTGTGCGCAAGCTCCAGCCCGCAGTACCACGCTCCGGCCAGCCACTCCAAAAAAATTCTTCCACACTCTCATCAAGTCCAATAATCTCTCTAGTTCGCATTCTTTTTTTCATATCCTTATCTTCCATTAGGACGGCCAACCCTGTCATTGGGCGGCGTTATGTCCAGGTTTAAGTTTTTCAATCCCATAAAAAATTGCGCTCTGGCATCTCTTATGACAGCCAAGAGAGGGTGCGCCTTTATTCCACCCCGGTCGCCAGTAGTCGTCAAGCCTTGCTTATCAACCTCTGCTTGCGCCTCATGCATTAAATCAAAGGCCAACAATGCAGTATCAAGAATGGAAAGTCCGGCAGGATCGTCAATAGCATAATCCTTGATAATAGCTTCCCTTAATTTTTCTGCTTTTTCTGATAGCTTTTTATTTTTCATTGTGTTATCCTTAAAATGTAGGTTCTGGCACGCAAGAAAAAACGTCATTTGTTGAGCGCTCGCCTACCGACCAGGTTGATTTGACTAAACGCAAATAAGAATAAAAATTTTGAGCTTATTGTAAATTCTTTTTAGCTTCCCTTGCCCTGTGTGCCTCAGCAAACAACTCAGCACAAACCTTTTCCAGTTCGTCTAACCTTGCAATATCCATGGAGTTAAGCAGAACACCAATTGTTTGCGCCAGGTTCGTACAAACTCTGGCGCAAAGCGTATCCACTGGCCCCATGCTCTCAATTTGTGCCTCAATTTCTGCTTTAATTTCAGTTTTAAATTCTTTTTCCGTTTGCATAATTCCCCCTTTCAAATTCTCTTTTTAAACTCATCTTTTTTCGTTTCAATGCCAGTCTGGACTTAGCTTTGCGCCGCTCTGAAGGTTTTGCAATGCGCCGCAATTTTGCTTCATGCGCATCACCTTCCTGTGCCTTTTTTTTCTTTAAATATTTTATTGCACCTGCGATATCGTTAGAAAAAACTTTGACGCTTATCACTTTTTCCCCTCTATTTGGCCAGTAAATTGCTCTTTAATGCCATGAATAAACGCAATACTTGCCTTTTTACGTTGCTTCAAGGTATTTAATTCGTCCCGCGTGTACCGGGTAAAGTCTACATAAACCACTTGAGCATTGTTGTCTGACCAGTTTACAATGACTTCTTTATTCAATACCTTTGAAAATATCTTTATCTCGTGCTCTTTGTTTTTTAAATAGTCTATAAGTTCACTTCGATAGACTTCTATCTCTTTCAAAAGCTCTTGTGATAATTCTTTTTTTTGAACATAAAGTATTCCATTTTCTACCTTAATTGGCATGTCCAATTTTCTAAGTTCTCTAAGCAGTGCTGATAATGTCAAGGAACTATCTGCCATTTATCTTTCTCCTCTGTCCACATATCCTCGTCTTTAACCTCCCCCCCTATACCTTCCCCCTTTCTATCCGTAACATCGTCACAATCCTTTACCACTGTAGCTTTGCTCGTTTTTCTATCCGTAACATCATTTTTTTGTGTTACGGATAAAAAATCCCCTAAACCCTTATCAGTTGTAGTTTGTGACGGTGTTACGCTTGGAAAGGGGGGAGTATAGGAAGGTGTGTACCTTTTAAAGGCATCTTCAAATTGTTCTAGCTGAAAACCTTTTATCGTTGACTCTCCAATTCTAATTGTTCGTGAAGAAATGCCATAATATTTTAACCTGTTTGAAAGTTGTCGCGGAGTCATTTCTTTACCTCGGTTAAAAGTGGCCCATGGTTTTTCTTCGTCTTCAGCTAATGAACTTATTAAATTCGAGGTGCTTACTTTCTCCACCTGCAATTTTTCAAATACTTCGTGAATAGCACACAATAATTCAATACCTATAGTTTTCGTGGTGTCTTCATTTCCTGATAAAGCTAAGCTTGCTTTCGTGGCCATGCTTAACCACTCGTCGCCTGCAATTTCAGCAATACTTAAAAGCGGTTCCCAATTATCCTGTGCTCTATCGTCTAAACCTTTAGGCAGTTTTGGCCTCGCTTCTTTCACCTGCTCTTTATAGTCCTCTGCAAAACGTAACAGTTTGCTACGTAAACTCTGAAATAAATTAGCATCAGCATATCTGATCCTCTTTATATTTTCTTCAGGCAACTTTCTACGCAACTCAAAGATAATTCCCCTATCAAGTAAGGTGTCCTTAACCTTACCAATGCCACTCAGCGCCTTAGCGCCAAACGTGTTAAATTTCGTAGGTGTATAATTTTCGCCAACAACTCTAATAACGTAAGCTGAATCTCTAGTGTGTCCACTGTTCAAAAGTCCGCGCAATTCTTCGTTATCTTTTAAAACAACGTCAGTTTCGTCTATTAGCAACGTCGGACTCCAGGCGTCAATAGTTCTGAACAGTGCCGCAGGAGTTATACTGCTGGCCGTTATTGGTCGCATAGACAGCTTTCCAAGTATAGAAAGCAATAAGGTTTTCCCGCAACGTTTTTCGGGGCTCGTTATAATGGCCAAAGGTGCTACATTGACAACGTCAATAAACCAGGTAAACGCAACCCATAAAGTTGCCGCAATTGCAATTTCTTCATTACAAACAATAAAAGCCTCAAATGTTTCTTTGATATTTGAAAATAACTCAGCCGGATCCACCTCTTCAGACCAGGCCTCGACCTCTGGAAAAGGTAATTCATTTTTATCTTTCTCCTGCTCAGCCTTAACTATTTCGTCCAAAATACCAGTTCGCATTTTCAATTTTTCGGCTTCAGCACGTCTTATTTGCTCATATTCAACTGAAGATAAACCGGCCAACCTTTGAATAACGTCGTCAAAATCCTCTTCCACTTCAGTCCAGGCAATTGAATTATCTAATACGGTTTGGAGGTTTGTTTTAAAGTTTTGCTGATCTGAAATATATAAATTACTCACGTCCTTATGCTCCCCAAAGTTTAGGAGCTTAACCTTGTCCCTGATGCTTGACTTTGCCAGCCATTTCTTAACACCTTCGCCGCCCTCGTCTGGTTCTATAGCCACATAAATAATAGGAATATCATTGAAATATTGAGCGTCCCTGTGCTCGCTCCAATTTGTTGCACCCGGCAAGCCAACAGCGTGAAACTCATTGAGCCACAATGTTTGACAGTCTGATTCACCTTCAACCAGGATAATATACTGTTTTGTTTTATCCATAAGCCATAAGCCATATAAAATAGCCTTATCACCTGAACGTGTCCTAAACCTATCGTTACCATTTAAAGAAATTCTGTAGCGAACCATTTTCTCTTGCTTATTTTCGTCCAGGTAGGCTATTCGCATTGCAGGTTTATTTTTATATTTATAGCTACTGCAACCAACGCTGCGCAGGAACTCTTCAGGCAATTTTTTGGCCTCAGAATACTCTTTAAATAAGGTGTGTAGGTGTGCAAGCTCATTTTTTGGCCGCATAGCACTTTGCACAGCATTTTTTGTAGTGGTTTCAATAGCTTGTTTGCTGCTGTTGCAGGTGTGCAGGTGTTTTCCAGGAAGAGATAAAGCACTGTGTTTTTTATGCTCTAAAAACAAATCACTGGTTTTTAAATTTAGAGCCGCCATAATGCTTTCAACTGAACATCCCGCGAAGCATTTAAGTAAAATACGTCCGTCGTCACCCTCAGAGATAGACAAGCTCGCCTGTTTATCCTCGTGTGCCGGACACCTGGCCGTCCATCCACTTCCGCTCTTTTTTACATTTTTTAGATATGTTAAAAACGTGTTGACATTCATTAAAAAAATCCTTTATATTTAAAGGAGCTGGTGGCGTGACCAGCTCCACATCATTTGTTGTTTATGCTTTAAAAGGGAACTTCATCATCTTCGTAAGATAAGCTCCCTTTTTCATTTAAAGTCCCTGCCAATGCGAAACGCACAACATTAAAAGTGCCGTATTTATTGTGTCTTTGCTCCACCCACAACTTGGTTAAGACTTGTCCAACGTCCATATTTCGAGCCTTCAGGCTGCGTAAATATTGTGCAAAACCATAAATATAGCTACTAGGAGCCAAGGAAACGCCCAAGAGAGTTTCGTCTGTTAATATCTGAATGTCGCACCGTACCTCATAACCGTCTGGAACGTCATCAGCTGAAACATCATAAAGTTTGTCTGGCTGGCCATTTGTCCATTTTACATAATACTTTTCGGCACTTGTGATAATGCCAATTATTTCCTTTAAATATGTATCCTCACCAAACTTGAAGCCACCATCGACCGCCTTTACAAACATTACGTGGCCTTCGCCGTCCTTGATAAACTCGTCAATTAGCTCGGCTGGCAGTTGATTCGGATAAGTCATCACGCTTCTTTCTTCTTCCATTACTTCATTTTCTTCTTTCATCTGTGTTCTCCTTATTTATTGTTTTTGCGCTTTATGCGCCTGACATTATAAAACGCAAACGTCCACGCCGACGTTTGCAACTAAAAGCTATTATTCCGAGTCACGAGTTCGTACAGGTTCTTGCCTGGCCCATTTTTCCAGGTCGTCAACAAAATAAGCAACCTTGCCACGTAGTTTATAATAAGGAGGCCCCACTTTAGAGCTTCTCCAGTTTGCTAAGGTTCCAGGGCTTACGCCGTACAAATACGCGGCTTCAGTTGAATTTAAGACTCTTTTGCTTAATTTTTCGTTCATTGGTTATCCTCTCTTTAAGTTTTATTTACTGTAATTATACTCACTTAAAAAAAGAGATAATAGTGCACGCAATAAAGGTTTTTTGGTGTTGAATTTACACCATTGAAAGGATAGGAAGGTAAGCTTTATGAAAGGATCTGTCGAAGGATATTGAAAGCTGTTTCGTTGTCTCCGGTTTCGTTTATTGTTTCGTTGAATAAAATGTTGAAAATTTGACAAAATAAATTTTTCCGATATAAATTTACAGCGATATCATGTGATTCTAATAAAATTTTTAAGTCCTTTGCGAACATTAGTAAAAAAGGTCGTTTTTTACTAAAACGTGTTTTCCTTTTTTTGGCTTCATTGCAGGCGATATCAAGGCGAATCAATGAAGTCTTAAGTTGAAAAATATCCGGGAACGTATTATGGTTTAACATTTGTAGTTCAAAATTTGATAAACGATCCAGTCGTTTTTTTAGCTTACCACTTAACGCTTGAATTTCGTCAACATGGTCTCGAAACGAAATAACACCTTTCGGTTTATCATATAGTTTTAATGTTTGCTGATAGGTCTTAAATACTTCGAGAATTTCATCAATAAGTTTTTCTGGTAAACCTAACTCAATCAACTTTGTTTTCATGGTTTATCTTCTCCGTTGTATGGCCGTTAAAACTTGCCTCTAATCGCATCGTTGCTTTTCGTTTAGTATCCGGTATAAGGTGACTATATCGTTCTGTCATTTGAGTACTCTTATGGCCGAGTAATTCCTTGAGAGTGATCAGGCTTTCCCCTTGTATAGCCAACCATGAAGCGAACGAATGTCGCAAGCTATGAAAAGTGACCACCTGGCGTCGGTCCTGAATATTATCATTAAATTTTAATTTGTTCACTGTGTCTTTGAAAGGTTTCGGCACATCAATAAACTTTCCACCAACTAAATTTTTAAAAACAAATTCGTTCGGTATAGCAGGGAAACGCCGCTTAAGCATTTTGCTAACAGCATCAGTCATGTAGGCATATCTCATGCTTTTATTTTTAGGATCCGATATCCTGATAATACGATTTTTAAAGTCCAGGTCGTGACCTTTTAAATTAAACAATTCACCAGCTCGAAGGCCCGTATAAAGGCTTAATAATGCCATATCGTGAACTTGCATATCTTTTGTTTTTAATGTTTCTAGTAATAAATTAGCCTCATCATAATTCAAAAACCGAGTTCGACGGTTTATAACAACCGGCATTTTAACTCCTTTTACAGGATTTTCGCCCTTATAAAAGTTCCAGGTAATGGCTTTATTATATATCTGTCGAATTAATACTAAGCAATGTTTAACGGTAGCTGGTGCAAGATCCTCTTTCAACAATTGCGACTTGAAACGTTCAAGGTCAAATGAAGATATTTCATTGAGTCGTTTATTCCCAAAGGAAGGTTTAATATGATTATTGTATCTAGAAATATCGTCACGTGCTCTTTTATTGGCCCTGGCCCAGGTTTCATATTTCGGCCAAATGTCCTTTAAAAAAGGTATTTTTTCTTTTTGTTTTGGTAACTCAAAACCGTGTCTAATAGACCTTATTCTTTCCGCCCGGATATCTGAAGCTAATTTTTCGCTATATCCCTCAGATAGCCAGCCAACCTTTTCCCAATTTTTTTTATTATCTAGCCTATATGTTATGTCGTAACAAATATCAGGCTTTCCTTTAAAGAGTTGTTTCTGTGATTCTCTTTGATATACTCCTGGATATTTTGTCTTAATTCTCTTTGCCATGTCAAACCTCCCCTTTTTTCAATACCTTATAAGGTCTGTGCTACCTTTTCGGTAGCATTTTTCTCGTTTCGTCTGTCTTTTTATGATAAATAGTCCACATGCCATTTGTGCTACCGTATTGCTACCCTTTTTCATTATTTCGAGTGATTTTCAATGATGTCATGTTTTTAGTTTTAAGCATATAAGTAATATAAATTAATAAAGAAATGATGTCAAGTTATTTTTAATGAAATTTAGTGAAATAAGGCAAAAACGGACTTCTAATCCGCAGGTCGCAGGTTCGAATCCTGCCAGGCGTACCATTTCTTTAAGGGGCCAATACCGCTATTATCAGCGGCATTGAGCCCTTTTCTTATGATCAAAAACGTCGCAGCCCATACAAATACTTGACAAACAAGTATAGTAAAAATATAAAAAAAGTAAGAAAAAATGAATTAGTAATCGGGATGATCCCCTAAGTAAGAAACTGCTATGATGAAAAAATCTCAAAACAGTATAAGCGACAATGAGGAAATTCCCGATTTCGTCTTTTCACTTTTCTGGGAGTATGAAAAGGGAACAATTAATATTTTCGAGCATGCGGATCTAATCATTGGACGTATAATGGAGATAGGGACTTGGGACGCCATGTTATGGCTTCGGAAAACCAATCCGGACAAAAAACTTGTTTCTTTTTTGGAAAGGAAAGGAAGACAGATCCTCTCACCCCGTGAGCTTAACTACTGGGCCTTTATAACCGGGACACCTATCGGGCAAAGAGAAAAGTGGACAAAAGAGTCAAGGGAAAGACCTGATGTCTGGGGGGCCAGGTATGCACATTGAGATCTTAAGCACGCCCCAAAGGAAAGCTGTTGAGCTATTAGGAAAGGCGCTCACTGATTCTAACTTTTATCTTGCAGGCGGAACAGCGCTTTCACTTCAAGTAGGGCACAGGAGGTCTGTTGACCTTGATTGGTTTATTCCGAGGCTTGGGGAAGCGGAAAACTTATTTCAAAGGCTCAGATTTTTCGGAATTGACTTCAAGGTTTTGTCAGTCAGTCTTGAAACCGTTTACCTCACTATACACGATGTTCAGATTAGCTTTATTGGTTACAACTATCCTATGCTCCAGCAAACAGTAACTTTGCCTGAATTTGGAATTCAAATGGCAGCTACAGATGATATAGCCTGCATGAAGTTGTCGGCAATCACCTCAAGGGGCTCTCGTAAGGATTTTGTGGATTTGCATTATTTAATAAGACATTTTCATTCCCTTGAAGACTATCTGAGACTATATGCGAAAAAATATGATAATCGAGATATCGGACATGTGGTAAAGAGCCTTGTCTATTTTGCTGATGCAGAAGTAGAACCTGAGATCAAGCTGATAAAATTTGTTTTATGGCAGGACCTGAAAGCAGACTTCGAGAAGTGGGTGAAGGACTTGGACCTGTGATTGATAAAACTCTCAAGTGAGCGAGATGGGCACGTGAGGGGGGGCTGGTAAAAAAGTACGTTTTTTTCTGCAATCTATCGAAAAGTCAGGTCCCTGTATGATGCTAAGGCTTAGGCCTTGAATCTTGAAAATTGTTTTTCATCTTTAACCCACAATATGTACTACATATGAAACTGCGTGGGGTTTTTTGTTCTCCTTTTTCTTATTAATCCGAATTAGCTTTGACCGTTGGCAAGAAAATAAATTGTGGCGTGCAATGCCCTGTTTATTCCAACCTGTTAACCGCATAGATTTCTATCCCAAGTTTAACCCCATTATGAACACAGCTACAGTGATATCGGTGGGTTAGAGCAGAGCGATTAGATTTATGGTCACTACATCTTTACATCTCCACCTTTGTAAGTTTCAAGGGAACACTGGTAATTTTTAATGCACTATATACCTTCCACCTGCTTTGGTGTCGGTATGCTGCAGTAACGAAGGTGAACCATTTTACCATCCGCAGTGGGAAGATGAGTGCTGAGAGTTATGTGCGTCTGAAGCAGGCAACGAACCGTGTCCCACCGGTGGTGAATACCGGCCTTGCGCAGGTGCTGCTGGATATAGTTCAACAGGTGATACGCAAGGATCAAGATAAACAGATGCCCCTCTCTACGATCTGATTTGCTGTGATGGATGGGACGAAGAAGCCCCAGTTCACTTTTTAAACAGCGAAAGGCATCCTCTACCGATGTGAGCATGATGTAGAGTGACCATATCTCGTTTTTTGAAAGATCCATCCTGTCTGTGCGTATGAAGTAACTGCCGTCATGGGGCTTGCCCAATTTAGATGGATCAAAGTTCCATGTTATTGTGACAGCTTTGCCGTGCTGTTCTTTCACATCATTAAAGTTGGGCTGGGTGTTTCGCTGAATTCTGGCACGTTGATTGTAGTCCCAACTGACCCTCTAGCAAGCCATTATCTTCTCCAAAAGAAAATTATGTCTTGTCCCTCAAAATAGAGCAAAATT
>CAYMVB010000119.1:0-3920 GCA_964393665.1 uncultured Desulfobacteraceae bacterium
CTTCTTGGAAATAATAACATTGCTTAATGCCCCAAACCCCGTTGTTACCCCATAGATTGTTTTTTCTTCCTCCACCCATTTTTCAATGAGGCTTCTCGCGCTCTTAATACTCGTTTCCGCCTCCTTTGTAAGAACTACTTGATAATCATTCCTTGCGATGCCTATAAGGTCTTCCAGGGTCATTCCGTCAATGCCGATAACAATTTTATTCATAGCTGTTTCTCCTTGAATGCCTCTTAATGTTTACATAGAGAACCTGAATCAGTCCGGGAAAAATCTTGCCAAATTTCGGACCTTTTATTTATTTTATGGTTTAGAATTTGAAAGAGAAGACTTGATACCATTAACTTTATAAAATTTTTATGGATTACGAGGCAATAATAAAATATATTTAAATTTTACCATAGAGCTGAAGAGGCTACAATTAGCATTAAATTATTCAAGGCTGAAATTTTATAACGTTATACTGTGTTTTCACTCAGCTCTTATTTAGCGGGTTTTTCTTGACAGAGATTTTTATTTACAATAGCTTTTAGGGACATATCATTTTGTTTCACAGTTTGGGCAATCTTTCTTTTGAAAGACAGATGTCCGCAAAGTTTTCTTTCTGCACTTAACGGAATTCATAGATAGGGGTATCATTCAGAATTTGTTAAGATACTGGTGGGGTTTTTGCCCATTATTGGCGGGGACGTGATTCTTAAAAGAATAGCAGCCTTTTTTTGGGGCCCTACATGTGTAATTAACCATGAGGGTTAATTTGCTTTTTTCAGCAGGGGTTTGAAGTGGCAACAATTGGTGAACTGAGAAACATGGGCCAGTCCGTTTGGTTGAATTATATACGCAGGCATTTCATTATGTCGCCGGAGTTGAAGGAATTCATCGATACGGGCATTGTTGGGTTTGTATCAAATCCTTTAATCCTCCCTAATATAATCTCTTACAGCACTGATTACGATGAGACTATAAGGTCATTATTAGAGCAGGGAAAGCAGGATAGGGAAATTTATGAGATTATAGTTTTTGATGATGTTAGACAAGTTGCAGAGTTCCTCCTGCCAGTTTTTAGAGATACGCACATGATTGATGGATATGTATGTATGGGGCTTAATCCGTCACTGGCATTTAATGCAGATGGGATTTTTTCCGAGGCTCATCGTATACTATCTATAGTAGACTACCCTAATGTGATGATAAATATACCCTCTACTGATGAAGGAATAGAGGCGATACAAGAGCTCATCGGTGAGGGCATACATGTAAATGCCACAAATATATTTTCTCTTACCCAGTATCAGGCAGTTTTTAATGCCTATATAAATGGCCTTGAGAAAATGGCAAAAGCTGGCGGTGATTTATCCAAGGTTGCCTCAGTGGCATCAATTTCAATAAATAGTCAGGATACGGCAATTGATCTTGCCCTTGAGAAGAATGGCCATGCCGAATTGATAGGGAAGTTTGCAATTTCCAATGCAACGATAATATACAAACACTTTCTTGAGAATTTAAAAGGGGGTATCTGGCAAAGATTCAATGGTCAAGGGGCCAGGCCGCAGCGATTGTTATGGGATGGCACTGAAATAAAGAACCCAGGTTATTTAGATACCCTTTATATGGAAAATCTTGTTGGACGTTTTACAGTCAGTAACGTGTTGCCGGCTACAATTCAGAGTTTCCTTGACCATGGGAAAATATCGGGAAATATAGAAGATGATTTTAGCGAGGCATCTGATTATTATGAGGGTATTGCAGATGTAGATGTAGATATAAATCAGATTGCACGCCAATTGCAGCAAGAAAGTATGGACGAGCTTTCTGCCTCGTTTGATCGGGCAGTGTTTGCCATTTCCAGGAAACGAAAGTATTTAGATGCTGGCCGGCAGGATATTTTTTTCTCCCTTGGGGGCTGCCAGAAGGCATTTGATAAAGCTGTAAAAGAGATGGTGGAGAATAGATTGGTGCCCATGATCTGGTCTCATGATTACAGGGTATGGAAAAATGATCCAGCGGAGATAAAAAATCGTTTGGGCTGGTTGCATAGCCCGGAGATTATGACCGGAACTATCAACCGCATTACATTATTTGTGCATGAGGTAATTTCCGAGGGCTATACGCATGCATTGGTATTAGGTATGGGTGGCTCCAGTATGGCCCCTGATGTATTTCAAAAGATATTCGGCATGAAAGATGGGTATTTGAATTTGGACGTGCTGGACAGCACTGATCCAGGAGCTGTGATAGCCCAAAGAGACAGACTTAACCCTTCAAAAACCCTTTTTATTGTATCGACCAAATCAGGAACTACAGTGGAAACACTGTCATTTTTCAAATTTTTTTATAATTGGGTTGTTTCTGCTGTTGGTGAGCTTGATGCAGGAAGCCACTTCATCGCTATAACTGATTCAGAAACTCCCCTTGCTAAGCTTGCTCAGCGCAGGCATTTTCGCACATACTTTATTAATGATTCTAACATTGGGGGCCGCTATTCGGCCTTATCTTATTTTGGATTAGTGCCGGCGGCATTAATTGGTGTCGACATCGAAGCCTTGCTCGACAGGGCCATGTCCATGGTTTTTAATTGTGATAGCTGTAATTGTATGTCTGAGGGGAATAGCAATTGCGCAAGGCTTGGCGCTTCCATTGCGGAACTCTATAAGGCTGGAAGGGATAAGCTAACCTTTATCTTTTCACCTGAAATAGAACGTTTTTCTGATTGGATTGAGCAGCTTCTCGCAGAGAGTACCGGAAAGGAGGGAAAGGGTATACTGCCTGTCGTAGGTGAGGCAGTTGGTTCTCATGAGGTTTATGATAAGGATAGGGTATTTGTTCAAATAGGCCTTGAGGGAAGCTATACCCAGGATAAGGAAGTAGATGAACTGGAAAGATCCGGGCATCCGGTAATACGTTTATCTCTCCGTGATTTTTACGATATTGGCGGCCAGTTTTTTTTGTGGGAGATGGCCGTAGCAGTGGCTAGTCATTATCTTGGGATTAATCCATTTGATCAGCCAAACGTAGAGGCCTCAAAGTTGCTTGCCAGAGAAATTGTTACTGAATACAAAGAAAAGGGTTCTGTCCCGATAGAGAAACCATTATTAAAGGATAAAAATATTATAGTTTACGGGGAGGAAAAAGGAGAGAGATTGGGAGAGGTCCTGAATAATTTTCTAAGTCATGCCACGCCCGGGGCCTATGTGGCTATTCAAGCATACGTTACGCCGATGGATGAAGCATATGCTGCCATTCATAAATTTCGAATGAGATTGCGTGACAGGTTGCGCATAGCAACCACATTTGGATATGGTCCACGTTTTCTCCATTCTACCGGTCAGCTTTACAAGGGCGACAGCGGTAAAGGCCTTTTTATACAGCTCACGGTTGATGATGGGCAAGATATAGCCATACCTGATGAGGAGGGTTCATCCAAATCATCCATGACCTTCGGTGTGCTTAAGACAGCCCAGGCGGCAGGAGATAGAAAGGCTCTTTTGAAAGCTGGAAGAAAGGTAATATGTTTTCACTTTCAAGGAGATTTAGTCGAGGGGATAAATCGGCTGAGCGAGGTATTTATTTAACCTCTTATTATCTCCTTCGGGGAATGGGAGAAAAACCCTCGCCTTTTCCCCGCAGAACGGGATCTTCGCTTGGCTTCGACCCGCAAAGCGGGATCTTCGCTGCGCTTCGACCCCGTGAGCGGGATTTCCGCTTCGCTCCAACCCCGTGAGCGGGATTTCCGCTTCGCTCCAACCCCGTGAGCGGGATTTCCGCTTCGCTCCAACTAGCGAAGACTTTAGTTTAATAATTTTTTCTTGTTAAGGCACAAAGGGGCAAAGTGGCAAAGGCCTGCCTGTCGGCAGACAGGCCTGTCTGCGCCTGCCTGTGCGTGTCCGCACGCAGACAGGTGCATCGCACAGGCAGGC
>CAYMVB010000120.1:0-3331 GCA_964393665.1 uncultured Desulfobacteraceae bacterium
CAAAGCGTGACTGGGCTCATTTTCTTGAAGACATTGCAGCACAGTATCATGGAGCCGAGAAGATAACGTTAGTCATGGACAACCTGAACACCCATAGTCCCGGGGCACTCTATGAAACGTTTAACCCCGATAAAGCGAAATCATTATGGGACAGATTTGAATTTATATTCACCCCAAAGCATGGGAGTTGGCTTAATATGGCTGAAATAGAGCTTAATGTACTCATCGGTCAATGCCTCAACAGAAGGATTAATACCATTGAAAAAGTCATAAGCGAGGCCACTGCATGGCAGAACCATAGAAATAACAAAGATGCAAAGGTCAATTGGCACTTTAGAACTGATGATGCCAGGATTAAGTTATCACGTCTTTACCCGTCAATTGAGGCTTGACATGACACTAGATCAATATATTGACATACTATTGAACATATAAAGAGGTTTTACATGGCTCCTAATCAGGCTAAAGCTATTTTGCAAAATGTATTCGGATACAATGAATTCAGACCGCTCCAGGAGCAGATTATTGATAATGTTCTCCGAAAAAATGATACGCTCGCTATTATGCCTACTGGAGGCGGAAAATCCCTCTGTTATCAAATTCCTGCCATGATTTTTCCAGGCTTAACCATAGTCGTTTCACCGCTGATCTCGTTAATGAAGGATCAGGTGGAGCAATTAACGGTGTCAGGGGTTGCCGCAGTATTTCTGAACAGTTCTTTACCGCCTATTGAATACCGCCGCAATGTGGAACAAATAAAACAGAACAAGATCAAAATAGTTTATCTTGCGCCGGAAACGCTGTTAAAGCAGAAAATCCTTGCAATGCTTTCGTCCGTTAAGGTGGAGTGCATAGCCATTGACGAAGCCCACTGTATTTCTGCATGGGGGCATGATTTTCGCCCGGAATACCGGCAGCTTGTTGAAGTCAGATCGCATTTTCCGGATGCGGTATGTATTGCGCTGACCGCCACAGCAACTCCTACGGTTCGGGAAGACATAAAAAACACTCTTCACTTTAATGCTTCCGGTGAATTTATTGCAAGCTTTAACAGGGAAAACCTTTTCATTCAGATAGTTCCCAAGAGCAACCCTCTTGATCAAACAATTAAATTTATTAAAAAATTTCCGGATCAGTCCGGCATTATTTATTGTTTTACGAGAAAACAGGTGGATGATCTTAGTAGCATTTTAAAACAAAATGGCTTTTCAGTAAAACCTTACCATGCCGGCCTGTCTGAAGAGGATCGAAAAGAAAACCAGGAATTATTTATCAGAGATGATGTGCAGATTATCGTTGCTACCATTGCCTTCGGCATGGGGATCAACAAACCGAATATCCGCTTTGTGGTTCATTTTGATCTGCCCAAAAATATTGAAAGTTATTATCAGGAAATCGGGAGGGCTGGACGGGACGGCTTAAAATCGGATTGCCTCTTACTTTTCAGTTATGCAGACATTCAGAAAATAAAATATTTTATCAACCAGAAAAATGACCATGAAAAACGAGTGGCGAATATTCATCTAAATGCGTTATTGCGATTTCTCGAAACCGATATTTGCCGAAGGATACCGCTTCTTACCTATTTTGGAGAAGCGTATTCCGCTAAAACCTGCAACATGTGTGATAACTGCCTGGCAGGGAAAAAAGAGCTGGTTGATCTTACCATGTGCGCCCAGAAATTTTTATCATGCGTTAAGCGAACTGGTGAAGTGTTTGGCGCAGTTCATATAATTGATGTTTTAAGAGGCTCAAAAGCACAAAAGGTGATTAATTCTGGGCATCAATATTTGTCAACTTATGGTATCGGAATAAATTATTCTAAAAAGCAGTGGCTGCAAATATCACGGCAGCTTCTTCATAAGGGGCTCATGGTTCAGGATATGGAATTTGGAGGATTAAAACTTACGAAAAAGGCATGGGCTGTTCTTCATGGCAAGGCAACCTTTTCAGGAAGGCTCGAAGAAGAATCTGCAGATGACATTTCCAGCAGGGCCTCCATGAAAGAAACCATGCCGGAACATGACAGGGATTTATTCGATATCCTGCGGAAAAAACGAAAAGAGGTGGCAGACGCAGCCAATGTTCCGCCTTATGTTATTTTTTCTGATAAAACCCTAATTGAAATGGCAGCTTTTTTCCCACAAACAAAAGAACGATTACTGGAAATGCATGGCATCGGCCTGGTGAAACTCGAGAAATATGGTTCGATCTTCTTGAAAATTATTCAAGAATATTGCCGGTCCCATCAATTTGAAGAACGACAAAAAACAATCAGTACAACTGTTAAGAAAAATTATGAATCAGTCAGCAGACCAAGACACATTGTAATTGGAGAGGCATACAATTCCGGCCAGTCGATTCCAGATATCTTGGCCGCGTTTAATATTAAACAGGATACGGCTTTAAGCCACCTGTATAGATACCTTCAAGAAGGATATGAAATCAGATCTGATGATGATCTTTTAGCGCTATCAGCACTTCCTGCCACTCATAAAGCACGGGTTGTTAAAGCTTTTGAAAAAAAGGGCCCTGAATTTTTAAAGCCTGTCTTTGATGCCCTTAATGGGGAAATAAGTTATGATGAACTAAAAATCCTCAGACTCCATTATTTGAGCAAAAACAAATTAACCCTCTAAATACAAATTTAGACAGGATGAATAGGATTGACATGATACTTTTATCACTTTGTCAAAATTTTGTATTTTTCCTCTCTCGTGTTTTCGTGATTGACCTTAGGAGTATAGAATGTTCCCCAAGCCCCTGAAACAACGATAGAGCAGGCCTTTTTTCTTAATTTTACCGTTTAACTGTCAAGAACGAAGAACGACTCTTTGTTTTTCACTTTCGCATGTGCAACTCTTCGGAGTTTATTCCGAAAAGCAGACGAAATATATCCGCCCGGATCTTAAATGATACTATTTCCGCTAAAACATTCATAATGTATGCTCATATCAAACAATTGTATGGTTATGCAATACAAATGGATTACACATCTCCACGAAATGATCGATAAGAAATAGCACTCTCAATCAGGCCATGCTTGTGAAGAATTTTGAGTTTGCGAGGCGATTGATGAGTGAATAATTCCTGTTTTCCTTGTGCTTTACTCAAATCGGCCAGATACCAACTGGTAATAGTAGAAATTGTGATTAGCGCTGCAGAAAATTGTCGTAATGTCATCATAACTGTCAAAATACTAAAAACCATCAAAAAGGCCTAATTGCTTGTCCTGCTCTTTTTTCTTCTTTTTCTTATCCCCGGCAATCTTTGGATTGATTTCTGCACGTCGTGCCTTTTTCTCCGTTGCTTCCCGTTTTTTTAGCCGCTG
>CAYMVB010000121.1:0-18477 GCA_964393665.1 uncultured Desulfobacteraceae bacterium
CTGAACGCCTACCCCGCATGCCATAGACACTATAACATCTGCATCCCTTACCTTCTCTATCAGGGCCGGGTCATCCATATACTCATCATCGCATTGACGTAAGGCCATAAATTCTTCAACCTCTACATTCTTTTTTTCTTTTTTAAAGAATAACCTCAACTGAGATGCCAAAATTTTGACCTCTTCTTCCCCGCCTGCCATACATATAGTAACGCAAGAGCCACAGCCCAAAACAATAATCTTAGAAAAATTTTCTACCATAGACAATATCTCAGAAAATGGCTTTCTTTCAGCGACTATCATAATTCATCTCCTAAGTTTAATTACATACACGATTTAAAAGTTATTGACGCCCTAAAGGACTGGGGCCCAAAGAACTAATCTTCTCGGTCATATCATTTAAGATAGCACCAAATTTGCCTGCTCCAGGACCTGGCACAAAGTCAAATCTAACACGATCCCTTTCAAGACCTATCTCTTCTATTAAACCTTGCACCCTCTCAATCTTCTTTGCAGCCCTGAAATTACCCTCTCTAAAATAACACTCTCCAAATTTACATCCAATAACAACAACGCCGTCCGCACCCGCCTCAAGAGTCTTTAAAATATGGTCTACCTCAACCTTGCCTGTACACAGGACCCTTATTATCCTGATATTCGTAGGAATTTGGACCCCTGTTTTCCCAGCTACATCAGCGGCTGCAAGGGCACAATAATGGCAACAAAATGCAACAATTTTTGGTTCAAATGCCTTCATTTTATCAATCTCCTTCTCTTATTATGCAAACATTGTCTCTATTTGAGGTATAACATCAAAATCAGTAAAACTCTTCAGCTCAATCGCATCATTCGGGCATGAGCTAACGCAAACCCCGCAGGCCCTGCACTCAAAAGGAACAATCTCGGCTACGCTATCATCATTTATAAACGGCACCCCAAAGGGGCATATCCTCACACAGGTCAAGCAAGCAATGCATTTACCAGGATCAACCTCCGCATATACATTTTGATGTGTAAGTATCTCTTTTGATAATACACATAAAGCCCTTATTGAGGCTGCTTTTCCCTGTGCCACGCTTTCATCAATCGTCTTCGGCCCATGCGCTGAGCCACAGAGGAAGATACCCCTCTTACTAAAATCCACCGGGGTAAATGTCATATAGCTTTCCTCCTTGAAAAAGCCATATTCATCCAAGGGAACACCGAGTAGGCGCGAAAGTGTCTCATTATCCTCCCCTGGTATCATTGCCGCATTTAGAATCAACAAATCTGGCTTTAATTCAATTTCTTTACCGGTCTTACTATCACTAAACCCTACGCTCAGACCGGAATCTCCAGAGACATCTATGCCCTTTTCTTCATCATACCGTATAAAGGATACACCCTCTTTTTCTGCCGTCCTGTACTGGATATCATTGAGAAAATAGGTTCTAATATCCCTGTGCAGATGATGGATTTCGAGCGCCGGGTTAATTTCTTTAAGCTTCAGGGAATTCTTTATTGACTGAGGGCAACAAACCCTTGAACAATATGGCCTCTCCTCGTTTCTCGAGCCGACACAATGAATAACAACAGCAGACTTGATATTCTTTAGCAAATCATCACCCTTTGATATCATATCCTCAAGTTCCAATTGTGTTATGACCTTCTTGCTTTTCCCATAAAGATACTCTTGTGGCTTATAATCTCCACCACCTGTTGCAACAATGATGGCACCGTATTTATTTTCAATTTCACCTGATGGAGTATCTATTCTGGCTGTAAATTGCCCTACTCTCCCCTTTATTTCCTTTAACTCTGAATTGAAAAACACACTTATCAATTTGCTTTCGCTAACATCCTTAACAATCCCGTCTATATAGCCCGAAACCTTGTTACCCTTTGCATCATAGGAAATACTATTACCATATCCCCCTAACTCAGAGTCTTTCTCTATAATATCTACAGGAATACCTTGAGATGATATGCTTAACGCAGCGTTCAGCCCTGCCAAACCCCCACCTAAAACAAGGCCTCTCTGTCGTACTTCCCTTGTGTAAACGGGCAAGGGTGTAAGGCCCTTTACCTTGTTTACAATACCCTTGACCTCGTCTTTAATTCTTTCAGTTGCACCTTCCTGCTCATCTTTATTCACCCAGGCACCCAATTCCCGGGCATTAACCATTTCCACCAAAAATTTGTTTAGACCAACTCCCCTTATTAGGTTTTGGAATCTGGGAAGGTGACTGCGGTAGCTGCATGCAACAACAACAACCCTGTTTATTTCATTTTTCTTAATGCTATCCTGAATCTCCTTCATACCCTCGGAGAAACAAGCGTATTGTATAATTTTCGTATCCGCAACACCCTCTAACTGGCTGGCAAATTCCGCAATCTGATCCGTATCCACAACCTTTTTTATTATTCCGCCGCATTCGCATACATATACGCCAACCCTTGGAGGTATGCCCCTTACATCTAATTCCGGCGGAAGGGCCTTACTCTCACCTCCTTCAGGCACAGAGTCTGAAAGCAAATTTGCGATTTCCATAGCCCCTGCCTGAGCATCCGCCAGGGCTACCGGGGAGTCCTCAAGAAATTTAAAGCTTCCACCTACAGCTATTCCTGGCCGTCCCATGCATGAATTCATCGGAGGATCTGCAAAATTCCACTTATTAAGAGGAATTTCAAGGGATTTTGCTAAGGTAACACCATCCTGGGACGGTATAAGGCCCATAGTTAAGACTACCAGATCAAAAACCTCTTGACCAGATTGCTCACCAGCCTCTGAAACATAATTAACATTGAGATTCTTCGTTTCCGGGTCCTCAGTTATCGATGATACGCTGCCCCTTATAAATGTTACTCCATTTTCCTTTGCCTCCATATAGACCGTTTCGTGGGTCTTTGAGGTAGCCATTATATCATTATGAAAAATAGTAACATCATATTCCGTATCCTTTGCCCTGGCAGACAATGCAGCCCGTATGCTATACATACAACAAACAGATGAGCAATATTCCAAACTATCACCATCTGATTTTCTCGAGCCCACGCACTGGATATAGGCAATCTTTTCGGCTGTTTTTCCATCCGATGGCCTTTTAACCTCGCCTTTAGTAGGCCCGTAAATGCTTACCATCCTTTCCATCTGAAAGTTGTCTATGACATTCGCCATTTGACCGTAGCCCAACTTTTTCGCTTCTGAAGACGCACGGTAAGGCTCTATTCCCGGGGTGAGCAAAATAGCCCCCACCTTAAGTTCCTGCACAGACTCTTTCTGCTCAAGATTAATAGCATTAGTAGGACATACATCCACACATTTCGTACAATCTTGCCCATTCAGGTTCAAGCAGGTACCAGCGTCAATGTAAGGTTTATTTGGAACAGCGCCTGCATAAGGCATACCTATTGCGTTTCTTTCTCCCAGCCCATAGTTAAATTCACTTGGCACCTTAACAGGACACACCGGCCAGCATAATCCACATGTTACACACTTGATAGGATCTACATACCGTGGAGATTTTTTGATAAAGACAGTAAAGTTACCAGGCTCTCCTTCAACATTTTTAAGCTCTGCAAGCGTTATTGTCTCTATATTAGGATTGTTAATTAGTGTTAATTGTATGGGTGTAATCGCGCCAAGGGCGAAGTTATCTTCAGCAGTTCTGTATAATTGAACCATTTTACCTCCTATATATGGAAGTTTCTCAGCCAGATACACCTTAAACCCAATATCAGCCAAATTCAATGCTGTATGAATTCCTCCTAACCCTGCGCCAACGACGAGTACAGATTTAATCTTTTTTCCGTTATTAGCCATTTCTATAGTTCTCCTTTTATTCTGAGTTTTTCATCACAAGTCTATTTATAAAGGCCTACAGTAAATCATAAAATTGATGTCGGTTAAACCCCTATTGTATTCGAAACCTCAAAAAACTTCTTAGACACCTGGTCAAATCCAAAAAAACGCTTCAAAAACATCGCATTAATTTGGGTTTCTCAAACCGCAACCCTTTATTGACCCCCAAAAAAGATAAAAAATTAAGTGGAATATTCAGTTATGCCCTTAGGGCCCAACCGCTTTTTAAAATCAATTAGCATCCCTTCGCTGCAAAGGCAAAGCTCGCTCAAAAAATTGACTCCTCCGCCGCTTCGCTTCGACAGCAGGCTAGCCTTGATAAACATCCAAAATTGGGTAAATTTTAGCTAATGCTTGTCAACGATTCGCCTTTAAGCTGGGCTTGGAACTTTAGTAAAATTTGTAGTATTTTGACTTCCTGAAGGAATACCTTTTAGTGCGAATCATTGCCTAAGACTTTCATCCATCAGGCAAGATTAATTTCGTTTTTCGATTTAGAAGCAAATACAAAAAAATCAAGAAAACCACCTAAAAAATTTTGATGCCCTTGTATCATTTAGTCCTTAATTATGTCAAGAAAGAAAAGCAGTAATTGTAAAATACCGGATTTGCTTTTTTATTATTAAGGGCTTACGAAATAATTTAGGCTTATTGATTTCTGGAGTGAACGTTGAACTGTTAGGGGGTATAGAAATTTAACACGCAGATTACAAAATTCCAGGGGGATAAATCCCCCTGGAATTTTATTGATTTAGAATATTCCCTGAACCTTGCCTGTCTTTGTATCCACATCTACTTTTCTGAAGGCAGGATCCGAGCTGGTTCCAGGCATAAGACTAATAGCGCCTGCGCATGGACAAAGGAACTTGGCTCCGGAATAGATCAGCACGTCTCTAATAGGAAGTGTCCAGCCCTTGGGCACGCCCTTGAGCGCTGGCTCATGAGTAAGGCTCAAGTGCGTTTTAACCATCATGGTGGCAAAGTCATCATACTTTGAATCAGCTTCAAGCATCTTTGCCTTTGCCTCTGCCTCGGCTGACCAAGACACGCCGTCTGCACCGTAAACCTCTTTGGCTATTTTATCAACCCTATCTCTTAGCTTCATCTCGAGCGGATAGAGAAATTTAAATTCCGACTCATCCTCACATGCCTCTTTCACCACATCGGCAAATTCTAGTGCTCCATCGCCACCATCAGCCCAATGCGTGGAAAGAGCAACTCTTGCCCCGGCATCTTCTGCGGCTTTCCGGACCATAGCAATCTCGTCCTTGGTATCGGTATAGAAGCCATTGATGCACACAACAGGATTAATCCCGGATTTCTTTATAACATTGATATGATGCACCATGTTAGCAAGGCCCTTTTCAAGGAGTCCAAGGTTTTCCTTTGTATACTCTTCAGGTAGCTTAAGCCCTGCGACTACCTTGGGCCCTCCACCATGCATCTTCATGGCCCTGATAGTGGATGTAAGAACTGAAACATGGGGTTTGAGTCCGCTAAATCTGCATTTAACATTCCAAAATTTCTCAAATCCTATGTCTGCGGCGAAGCCACTTTCTGTGACGTGATAGTCAAACATCTTCAGCCCAATCCGGTCTGCAATAATAGAAGATTGCCCAACAGCAATATTTGCAAAAGGACCGGCATGAACCATACACGGCTGGTGTTCGGCAGTGCTCATCAGGGTGGGGTTAATGGTGTTTCTCATCCATGCGGTCATTGCACCACCTACCTCAAGGTCACCCGTGTAAACCGGTTTTCCGCTTTTATCAAATGCCACGGTTATTTTATCAAGCCTTTCTCTCAGGTCAGCAAGATCTCTTACGATAGAAAGTATTGCCATCAGCTCAGATCCCACCGCTATTCCAAACCTTGATTGCATGGTAAAGCCATCCATTCTTCCACCAAGACCAATTACAATATTTCTCAAGGACTGCGCGCAAAAATCCATTATCCACCCCATCTCTACCCTTGTAGGGTCGATGTTGAGACGGCGCATTTTGGTCAGTCTTTCCAACTGCTCATCATTGTAATTTCTTTCGTGCTGCATTCTTGCAGTCAAGGCAACCATTGCAAGGTTATGGGCATTCATGATATCATTGATGTCACCAGTCAGACCCATGGAGAACTCGGTCAGCGGTATAAGAAGTGCGTTTCCACCACCTGCGGCGGTACCCTTAATGTTCATGGTAGGTCCACCTGAAGGCTGACGGAGACACCCGCCTACATTCAGGCCCCTCTTTCCCATGCCTTCCATCAGTCCCATGGAAGTTGTGCTTTTCCCTTCACCCAATGGTGTTGGCGTAATAGCAGTAACTTCTATGTACTTTCCGTCCGGTCTATCCTTTAAACGCTCTATGATCTTTAAAAAGTCAAGCTTGCTGAGTCTTCCCATGGGAAGCATCTCATCCTTTTCAAGACCTAATTTTTCCCTCCACTCTTCTGGAGTTGGCATATTCTGTTCAGCTGCCTCCGAAATCTGCCAATCACTCATTTCAACTGCATTATAAGCCATCTATAAATCCTCCTTACTGATTGTTTAATGTAAAACACCTTACATTACGTTATTGTTGAGATTTCATAATAAAGGTTTAAACGAAAACTAAAAAAAACCTCTATCAGAAACCATATTTGATTAACATGAAAGTCGCAAACTCTTTACCATAGATAATCTATCCGGTCAAGATTAAAACGCATTTTTTTGAGAATAAAAATTGATAGTCTATTAAAAATTAAGCAAAAACATAAATTCTTGTATTTGGTATTAATTATATTATAATAATACTATATATAGTTTTTTGATACGTGATGCCCTTCGCTTTTATATCCAAAAAACTGTTATTGTTTATAATTGTTTTGCAAATCATTCAACTTTTTGGAAAAGATATGCAAGTGCGAGAGATACTTTTTTATAAAAAATAGATTACGTTAACTGAAAAAGGGATGGCGAGAGTAAAAAAAGATGACTATCATCAGGTAGTGAACAAGAAAAACTCTAAAAAAACAAACCCATGAAAAACATAAGCGCCTTTTTCAGCAATAGATTGGAAATCCTGGCGGAAAAGTTCAGCTCTGTCATAGGTTCCCCTCCTTTATCCCCTATGGACGAGGAAATCATCATTGTTCAAAGCGCAGGTATGGCTCGCTGGTTATCAATGACGTTCGCAAAGCGTCATGGAGTCTGCGCAAACTTCAAGTTTTACTTCCCAAATGCCTTTGCCCAGGAAATATTCTGCAAGGTAATGCCTAATATTCAGGAGCCTTCGCCCTTTCAACCCAAAATAATGACCTGGAGAATAATGAAGCTGCTCCAATCCTTTAAGAAAAAAAAGGGATTTGAGCGTATAGACCTCTACCTTGGAGGAAACAGGGACAACCTTACATGTTATCAACTCGCAGAACGGATTGCCGACACCTTTGACCAATACCAGCTATTTCGTCCTGAAATGATTATTGATTGGCAGAACAATAACGAGAATCACTGGCAGGCAATTCTATGGCGAGAACTGACCAAGGGCAATGAAAAATTCCATCGCGCTGCATTGGGGATGGCATGTATTAATGAGACTGAAAAATTTTCAGAAGATATAGACTATTTTCCCTCAAGAATTTCTATTTTTGGTATCTCATCCCTCCCAAGATTCTATCTGCAGATTTTTTATACCATATCAAGGTTCACTGACGTAAACCTGTTTTTTATGAACCCAAGCAAGGAGTACTGGGGTGACATTATATCTGAGTCCGCTGCAGAAAAAAGACTCTCAGCCATAGGTGAAGAAGATATAGAGAAGCTCTATCTTGAAAAAGGAAATGGCATTCTCGCATCTATGGGAACCCTGGGGAGGGATTTTTTTGAAGCTATAAGCGAGTTTGACGCAGAGGAACACACATTTTTCCAGGAACCTGGCCAGGATAGCCTTTTATCTTGCTTACAGTCAGATATCTTGAACTTGATACACAGAAAAAAAGAACATTACAGGGGCCATTTCATTGAAAATGCTGACAACTCGATACAAATAAATTCGTGCCACAGCCCAATGAGAGAGATTGAGGTTTTGCATAATTGGCTTCTCACTATGTTTGAAAAGAACAAGGATCTTATGCCGGAGGATATCCTTGTAATGACGCCAGACATCGAGTCTTATGCACCTTATATACAGGCAGTCTTCGACATGAGAACAGACAACACGGCAAGAATTCCCTTTACCATTGCAGACCGAGGTCTTAGAGATAGAGGGAACATTATAAATACCTTTCTTGCAATCCTTGACCTTACCAAAAGCCGCTTCACCGCCCCAGAGATTCTTTCAATATTGGATTCACAGGCCATCTACCAAACATTTGAATTATCGGAAGCAGATCTGGACCAGATTCGAAACTGGGTAAGGGATACAAGAATACGATGGGGGATAGACGGGCAGGACAAAAAAAAAGAAGGACTGCCCCCATTCGTGGAAAACACGTGGAAAGCTGGTATTGACAGACTGATCCTGGGATACGCATTACCTGGTAAAGGAGAAAATTTATTCAGCGACATGCTCCCCTATGATAACATTGAAGGTCAAAATTCTATTACCCTTGGAAAATTTATCGAATTTACCAATCGTTTATTCAAACGTGTTTTATCCCTTGAAAAGATGTGGACACTTAATGAGTGGTCCAAGATCCTTTTAGGCCTCCTCATTGACTTTTTTACCCCCGACCCAGACATGGAAATGGAGATGCAGACCTTAAGACAGACCATAGCCGATCTATCAAAACAGCACGATATATCAGGCTTCAATGAGAAAATAGGCATTGACATACTTGCATGGCACATAGACCATTCTTTAATTCAAAAGGGCTATGGAACTGGATTTATGAACGGAGGAGTTACGTTCTGCGCCATGTTACCCATGAGAAGCATACCCTTTAAAATAATAGGTATTATAGGCATGAACAACGACGCGTATCCACGTCAGAACAATCCGGTAGGATTTGATCTCATAGCCAAAAACCCTAAGCCTGGTGACCGATCCAGAAGGAATGATGATAGGTATCTTTTCCTTGAAGCACTCCTTTCAGCCAGAAAATCATTCTATATAAGCTATATCGGCCAAGATATAAAAGATAACAGTGTAAGGCCTCCCTCGGTACTGGTTAATGAGCTTACAGATTATATTGAACAGGGCTTCAGCATGGAAAACAGGAATATAAAAGATCATATTTTCACCAGGCACCGTCTCCAGGCCTTTAATCCGGCGTATTTCATGAATAACGATACATTTTATAGCTACTCTGAAGACAATTTTAAGGCGGCCCAAAACCTGCTAAAAAAGCCCATTGCCCCTCCCCTGTTTATATCCCGGGAACTAAGCGAGCTGGGGGAAGAATGGAAGGTTATCGATATCGACGACCTTTGCGCCTTTTTCGGGAATCCGGCTAAGTTCTTTCTTCATAACAGGCTGGGTATAAAACTGCCAGAGGAAGATTCTCCTTTGGAAAACATTGAAACCTTCGAGGTTAATAGCCTGGATAAATATCTTATAGAGCAAGATTTTCTAAAACACAGAATACAAGGCAAAGATAGGAATGAGTTTTTTAATGTACTCAGGGCATCCGGCAGGATCCCCCACGGAAACATAGGGGAATGCGTGGCTGAGGAAATAGGCGAAGAGATAGATGCCTTTTTACATAGAATTTATCCTTCCATATCACAGCCCTTGCTCGAACCCCTTAAGCTTGACCTGAATATCTCGGGCTTCAATGTTACAGGCCAAATCAAAAACATTCACCAGGGTCGCCTCATTCAATATCGTTACGCAAAGATAAGGCCAAAGGACATGCTAAAAGTATGGATCTACCATGTAGCAATGAACCTTATGAAGGCTGAGGGGTATCCCCTTATAAGCATGCTTGCAGGTCTTTCCGCGAAGCCCTCTAGCAAGGATTGGGAGGCATTCCAGTATGATCCGATAAAAAACAGCGAAGAGATAATGAAAGGACTGTTAGAAAAATATTGGGAGGGCTTGAGGAAACCTCTACATTTCTTTCCAAATTCTTCGTGGACTTATGCCTCATTGCTTTTGAAAAACAAGACCGGGGATTATTGCATAGCTAAGGCATCAGAAAAGTGGTCAGGAGGACCAAGGCTACACGGAGAGGCAGAGGACCCTTATTATAGCCTTTGCTTCTCAACCAACAATCCACTCGACTCAGAGTTTGAGCAAATTTCTAAAGAGATCTTTGAGCCCTTATTAACATATCAAAAAAATATTTAGAAATGGGAAAATTTACTAAATTTGACATGCTAGAAAGCCCTTTAGAGGGAACAAGCCTCATTGAAGCAAGTGCCGGCACCGGAAAGACCTATACCATAGCCAGCGTCTTTCTTCGGCTGCTCCTTGAAAAATGGCTTTCTGTAGATGAAATCCTTGTAGTAACCTTTACAGAAAGCGCAACAGAAGAGCTCAAAGAAAGGATACTCAATAAACTGAGAGCGGCAGCGAAGATTTTCTCCGGGGAAGGTACTGAGGACGTCTTCCTGGCAAATCTATGTATAAAGCATAAGGATAGCAAGAGGGCATTAAGACACATAATGAATTCTATCAGATCATTTGATCTGGCATCTATATTTACCATACACGGCTTTTGCATGAGGGTATTAACTGAAAATACATTTGAAAGCGGCGGTCTTTTTGATACCCAATTAATAACAGACCAGGGAGAGCTAAAAAGGGAGGTTGCCACTGACTTTTGGCGCACGAAATTTTACCATGAATCACCGGCCTTTATTAGATATCTGATGTATAAAAAATTTTCCCTTGATACCCTCATATCCCTCTTCTCCAACAGGTTTTCACAGCTAGATATGAACATTATCCCCAGCTCTGACAACAATAATACCCTATCCCCGGAAGAGGACTACAGGCTGTCTTTTTTTAATGTGAGTCAAAACTGGAAGGCAGGTAAGGAAGATATCCGTGATATCATACTGAATAGTGGGAGCCTAAACAGGAGAAAGTACCCTGAAAGTAAGCTCGACGCATGGATTGAAAAAATCGATAGTATTATTAACCTTGGCCCAGACACGCCCGCACTCCCTGATGAGCTTGAGAGATTTACCACCACAAAACTCAAAGAGGCAACTAAGCTTAAGTGCACTACGCCAACCCACCCATTTTTTGATCTCTGTGAAGACCTCTTTGAAAAACGAACACGCCTGGATCAGTTCTTTGAAAAACGTATTATCGCCTTAAAAGCAGAATTTCTTTGCTACGCTGAAGATAAACTCAAAGAAAAAAAGGATAGAAGAAACCTCCAATTTTTTGACGACCTGTTGAGCAGGCTTTACTATGCCTTAGAGCGGAAAGGCGGAGAAAAACTTGCCCACTCCCTCAGGCTAAAATTCAAGGCAGCCCTTATTGATGAATTTCAGGATACCGATCCGGTTCAATATGCCATCTTCAAAGAGATATTTGGCAAAGAAAAAGGCAGCCTTTTTCTCATAGGTGACCCCAAACAGGCAATATACGGCTTCCGGGGAGCCGATATATTTACCTATATACATGCCTCCCGGGACGTCAATACACGGTACACACTCCTGGAAAACTGGCGGGCAGACGCGCCACTCATTACTGCGATAAACACGATCTTCTCCGGCGTTCAAAGCCCCTTTATTTATGATGAAATTCCCTTCCAGAAAATCTCGGCGCCAGGCATACATAAGGCGCATGGTTTCACCCTCAGGGGAAAAGAGCAGCCGCCTTTTACACTATGGTATGTAAAATCAACTGACAAGCAAACACCAGGAAAGGGAATTTCCAAAAAAGACGCAAAGGAGTTAATCTCAAAGGCTATTGCCGCTGAAATCTCCTCCCTGATCCATCTAGGGAAAAAAGGGGAGGCCCTGATAGACGGTAAACCAGTTCATTCTGGAGACATTGCCGTACTCGTAAGAAAAAACGAAGAGGCACGGCTTTTACAACAGTCCCTGTCCGAACTTCATATACCAAGCGCTATTCACAGCTCCGGAAATATCTTTGATACCCACGAGGCAATCGAAATGAAAAGGCTGTTAGATGCTGTTTCACAGCCAAATGATTTACGGCTTCTAAGGCCTGCCCTCGCAACTGATATAATAGGCGTGGAAGCGGAAAAACTGGATTTAATGTTAGACAATGAGCCAGGATGGGAAAACTGGCTGGTCGCATTCAAGGAGTATCATGAGATCTGGAAAAAAAGGGGCTTTATACAGATGTTCAGGTATCTCTTGGGTAAAGAAAACGTGCTGATGCGGCTCATGTCTTTTCCAGATGGGGAGCGGAGAAATACCAACATGCTTCATCTCTCAGAAATCCTGCAATGTGTATCTTCAGAAAAAAAACTCACTATGGAAGGCCTTCTGCAATGGCTCTCTGAACACATAGCATCAAAAGACTCGGGATTAGAGGAACATCAACTGCGATTGGAGAGTGACGAAAATGCGGTAAAGCTAATAACCATACACAAAAGCAAGGGGCTTGAGTACCCCATTGTCTTTTGCCCGTTTATGTGGGATGGCTCCAGGATAAAAGACTCAAAGCAGCCTGTAATATTTCACGATGAGGGGCAAGACATGAAACTGACCCTCGATCTTGGCTCTCAGGAAATAGATAAAAACAGGACATTTGCAGAAAAACAACAACTTTCAGAAAACCTAAGACTTTTTTATGTAGCGCTTACAAGGGCAAAAAACATCTGTTATACCATATGGGGCTATTTTAATCAGGCTGAGACCTCTGCCCCCGCTTACCTCTTTCATCTGGATAGACCGCCTGAGGAAACTAACCTCATAGAGTACTTAGGGGAACGGTTTAAAGGCCTGAATGACGATCGCATACACAAAGATCTTCAAGATATGGCAGACAGGTCCAACGGCACCATCAGAATTGCTGAAATCCCTTCAGCATCAGGGGAGAAGCCTTCACCAACATCTGATAAAGAGCAAAGCTTTACATTTAGCTGGTTTTCAGGCACTATCGATAGAAGCTATCGTATTGCAAGCTTTTCATCACTCATATCAAATCAGGGCGAGGAAGAAGAGTACAAAGATTATGACTCAAAAACCAGCTCAAATTTGAATGCCTATATTGATGCTGAAGGGTCAGGGTTTGAGGAAAGGGTATCTGATATATTCTCATTTCCAAAAGGCGCAAGGTCAGGACTCTTTTTTCATGACCTCCTGGAACATACAGACTTCACAGAAAGCGATCATCAGATAGTGAAGAACACCGTAAGGGAAAAGCTTGAAGAATATGGAATTGATCTCTCATGGGAAGATATTGTCTACGACATGCTTACAAAACTCATATCCGCACCATTAGACCCGGAGCATGATAGTGATCTTCGGTTAGAATGCATAGGGAAAAAGGAAAGGTTACATGAATTGCAGTTTTATTTTCCCTTAAAAAAAATTTCACCAAACACCCTTAAAAACATACTGAGCAAATACGCAGATACTAAAGCTACGGCAGCCTTCCCCCAATACATCGATCGCCTGCAGTTTTCACCAGCCAGGGGTTTCATGACCGGGTTTATTGATATGGTATTTCGCTTTAGGGAAAGGTTTTATCTGGTCGACTGGAAATCAAATCTCCTTGGCACATCTATTAAGGACTATGACCAGGCTGCATTGGCCAAGACAATGGAAGAGGAATACTATACCCTGCAATATCAAATTTACACGGTTGCCCTCAATCAATACCTATCCCTGCGCCTCCCGAATTATGACTACGAGAGGGATTTTGGGGGTATATTGTATATATTCCTGAGGGGTGTAGACCCAAAATTTGGTCATGAATTTGGAATATACAGGAAAAGGCCGTCTAAAAACTTTATCAAATCTTTAAGCGAGCAGCTCATAGATAAAAGCGGGATGCATGAGGATTGAAAAAAAAGATTTATACCGGCTCAAGGATAAGGGGCAACTATCTCTGCTTGATATCCATTTCTCAACATTTATTGAAACAATCGAGGGCAAAGATAGTCCGGAACTGCTCATTGCAGCAGCACTTGTGAGCAGCTCTACAAGGCAGGGTAATATCTGCCTAAACCTGCAAAATGTAGAAAAAAATACCCTGCTCGATGCAGCAGATAATGGCAGTGCTCTTATTTGCCCGGTATTAGATGATTGGGTTCAATCACTTAAGGAATGCGATACCGTGGGCAGGCCTGGTGAATATAAGCCGCTTATTCTTGATAACAGCTGCAGGCTATATCTGTACCGCTACTGGGAGTATCAGCATAAACTGGCAAACTTCATAAAGGAATGCGTAAAAGAAGATGAATTACATGTGGATATCCCGCTTTTAAAACGGAGACTGGAAAGCCTTTTCCCCGAGGAGAATACAGGGGAGATAAACTGGCAAAGAATCGCAGCCTTTGCTGCCTTAAAAAATCGCTTTTGTATTATCTCAGGGGGACCTGGAACAGGAAAAACAACCGCGGTCGTAAAAATCCTCTGCCTTATTCAGGAGCTGGAATACCCCAACAAAAAACGCATAGCCATTGCTACACCCACGGGTAAAGCCGCCGCTCGGCTTCAGGAGATCATAAAATACTCAAGAAAAACTATTGATTGCCCTGAAACCATTAAGGAATCAATCCCTGAAAAGGCCGTAACGATACACCGGCTTCTACAGTCAATTCCAAACTCCCCCTATTTCAAATACACCCAGGGAAATCCTCTGCCTGTTGATGTTCTCATTGTTGACGAGGCCTCCATGGTTGATATGGCTTTAATGGCCAAGCTTGCCCTGGCCCTACCGCAGCATGCCAAATTGATATTATTGGGGGATAAAGACCAGCTCGCATCAGTAGAGGCAGGCGCGGCCCTTGGTGATATATGCAATACAGCGGCACTAGATAATTTTTCAAAAGAATTCTTTCAGACCCTTACAGGCGCCACAGGCTATAATCTTAACGTGCAGGAAGACACGAAACCTCAATCCGCTATCAGTGATTCCATTATCCAGTTGAAAAAAAACTACAGGTTCGGTTTACAGAGCGGCATATATAAATTGAGCAACGTTGTAAATAAGGGCGAGGCCGATGAGGCATTAACGTTGTTGAAATCCGGGGAATTTGATGATATATCATGGCAAAAACTACCCGGACCAAATATCAGCCCTAAGACCATAAAAAAGCATATCATGGAGGGTTATGACAGTTATCTGAGTTGCGAAGATACCTTAGAAGCGCTTAATATCTTCGATAACTTCAGAGTCCTCTGCGCATTGAGAAATGGGCATTATGGGGTTAAGGCTATAAATCTGCTCGTTGAAAAGGCCCTTGAAGAGAAAGGCCATATAAAGCCTAATGACCGCTGGTATGCAAGGCGGCCTGTCATGATTACAAGAAATGATTATAATCTGAGGTTATTCAATGGTGATATAGGAATAATTCTGCCCGACCCTGATAAAAACGGAGAGCCTGGGGTGTTCTTTCAAGGGGAAGAAGGGGTTTTAAGGAAATTTTTCCATGTAAGTCTCCCGGAGCATGAGACGGTGTTTGCAATGACCGTACATAAAAGCCAGGGATCAGAATTTGAAAGAGTCCTCCTGATTTTACCTGATGTTGAATCTCCTGCACTAACAAGGGAACTCATTTATACCGCCATAACCAGGGCAAAAAAAGGTATTGAGATTTGGGGGAATGAAAATATTTTTCGGAGCGCGGTTTCAAGATGCATTGATCGCTCATCTGGCCTTAGAGAAGAGCTTTTATCATCGTAAATCCAGCCCTAAACGTTTCATTTGTATAGTTTGCTCATTTTTATCTAACTACCCAAAAAAACAGGTTCAATTAAAAATGACTACATTTCAACCAGAAGAGATTACTATTTCCAGCTATATACCCGGCGCAATAGGTAAAATTACCGAGTTACATGGCAGGTACTACAAAGAGAATTGGAATTTTGGTTTATTTTTCGAGGCAAAGGTTGCCATAGAACTTTCCAAACTTCTGCTGAAAGGTGATTCATCCCGAAATGGCTTCTGGGTTGCATCTGTTAAAAAGAAAATTGTAGGCAGTATTGCAATTGATGGAAACCAAAGCGAAAAAGGCAGGGCGCGCCTCCGCTTTTTTATCATATCACCCGAATATCAGGGCCTAGGTATTGGCAATTTATTAATGGATAAGGCTATACATTTTTGCAAGGATTCAGGATTTAAAGAGGTATACCTCACAACCTTCGCGGGATTAAACCCGGCAAAACATGTATATGAGAAATGGGGCTTTGAGCTTGTGGAGGAAAAGGAAGACAATACCTGGGGTGTCGTGGTAAAAGAGCAATTTTTCACCCTTAACACAAAATAAGCGGCCTTTGCGGGTGTGCATTACCACAAGATACCGGTTTCCTTTTCAGGCTTTTTACTATTTCCTCCCCGGGAGAGCAAATAGGCTGCACTATGATAGCAGCGTTTGACGTTCAATACATGGAACATACATGTGCCGTGGCGGCTGTGCTTCTCAGCAACTATAGAGATCCAAGGCCATCATTGGTTTATACCAAATTGCTGCCCGTGGCAGCAGACTATATCCCGGGAGAGTTTTTCAGGCGGGAGCTTCCATGCATTTTAGGTTTGTATAAGACAATCAGACAAGATATAGATGAGATAATTGTTGACGGTTATGTAATGCTGGGAGACAAACCCGGCCTTGGCAGACATCTCTTTGGATCCTTTGATTGTAAAATCCCTGTAATTGGAGTTGCAAAGAGTAAATTTAAAACCTCATCAGGGAAAGAGGTCTATCGCGGAAAAAGCAAGCGCCCGCTCTACATCACATCAGCGGGCATTGACCTTGAAGAGGCGGCTGATAGAATCCTATCTATGCATGGCGCATACCGGATTCCCACCCTTCTCAAGCAAGTGGACATCCTTGCACGAAATGAGGCCGGCAAGCCCTGTAGAAAACGGGAATTAAGTAATAAATTTGCTTTTCGGCATGCTCTACAATCTTAACCATAGCTAAAGGAAAACATGAAAATAATTGATGTAACTCATACGATATCGCCAAGAATGCCTGTATATCCAGGCACAGAGCCCCCTGTATTCGTTGATGGATGTACCATTGATGATGATGGTTTTGTTGAAAAAAAGATGACCATGTATTCACATACCGGCACACATATGGATGCGCCAGCCCATATTATTAAGGGGGCAAATACCCTTGATGAGCTCTCAGCCGATCATTTCTTCGGCAAGGCCCTTGTCTTGAATCTGGCAGGAACAGACAGGGAATATATAAAAATTGATGAATTAAAACCCTATCAGGATCTCATAAAAGGCAGTGACTTTATTTTGCTAAAAACCGGCTGGAGCCAGTTCTGGGGCTCTGAGAAATATTTCAATAACTACCCTATCCTGTCTTCAGAGGCGGCATCATGGCTGAGTGGTTTTGATTTAAAAGGGATTGGATCTGACACCATTTCCCCGGATGAGTTAGAAACTACGGATTTTCCAATACATAAGATGCTCCTGAGCCGTGATATCGTCATTATTGAAAACCTTACAAACCTGGACGCACTGCCTTTAAACCAAGTCACATTCTCGTGTTTTCCCTTAAAGATACAAAGGGCAGATGGTTCACCGATTCGAGCAGTTGCTATTGTCAATTAACATTACGCCCAAACATTGATACAACACCAACCTGCCCTCGTAAGGTACGGGAAAGGTTAAACCCAGATTACTATTTCTTGAGCTTTGCGATCATCTCCTCGACCTCCTCGTAGCCTTCCCTATAAAACTTCTCTTCATCAGGCTCTAATTCTCTGAGAAGGCGAAGAAACTCCCCGGCGTGCTCTTTTTCCTCATCAGCAATGTCTAAAAGAACCTCTTTTGCAAGCTTGTTATCCGTGCTCTCGGCTGTCTGCTGGTAAAGCTGCACCGCTTCGTACTCCGCGGCAATCATGAAACGGATTGCGCGAACCAGTTCATCATGTGTAAGTTTCCTGTCATTTTTCAGTAACGTAAATGGACTGCTGAATTCTGGCATTGTCTACCCCCTGTTTTTAAAGATTTTCTTACCTGTGTTCTCTATCCCTAAAACCAAATAACGTTCATTATTTAAAGCGCGGCCTGCTATAAGGCAACAAACCTCATGCTTGGCAGCTTAAATGTGCCGCTTTTTCTGCTCATATATAACCCTAACACCCCTGACTCGATCATACTATTTACCACAGTTAGAGGTTTATAAACAACTTCTTTTAAATAGTACCAAGAAATTGATACAGGGAAAAATTTATATTGATACTTACCCTCGCGGGTATAATATAAACAAAAATTGTTGACTAATATTTGTTAAACGCTAAGAATTTTTCCTTAAAATGTGTATATTCCCTTCATTAATCATTGTTCTCCGCAACTAATATTAGTTACAATTTTCGATTTAATAGATTATATTACTCTTTATAAAAGGAGGGTGGATGGGGCGAAACGAAAAATTATTAGCAAGGTTAAAACAGAGATTAAAGGATTTCACTTGGGGAGATTTGAAAAACTTGTTAAAAAGTCTGGAATATGTGCAAAGAAAGATCGGAAAAACGGGAGGTTCAAGGAGGAGATTTGTGCACTCCACGGCTCCTGCCATCACATTACATAAACCCCATCCCGGCC
>CAYMVB010000122.1:0-3922 GCA_964393665.1 uncultured Desulfobacteraceae bacterium
CCAAGATTTTCGCAACTTTTTCTTGTCTATCTCCCACATAAAGTGCTCCGGGCCCGGGGTCAATCATGGGATTATAAGGCTCCATTGGTTGATGTAACATGACCTCATGACCCTCCTTATGTATATATAAGGCCAAATCATTGGAGTATTTAAGCCTTGGCAGTATGGAAAATGTAATGGGTATTTCAAGGTCCAAAAAGCGCTGCGCACGCGACATGCTATAGCCTATATCATCTATGATTAAGGCGATTTTTGGCTGAAAAGCTGATCTATTTTTTTGATCTTCCAATGCGAATACCCTGGAAAAACCACCGAGACCAAAAAAACTCCCAAGGAAAAAAGAATTTGCCATACATATAAAATGCCTTCGGTCCATACTTTTGCTCTTCGTTGGTGCGATAATGCAGGAGTAGAAACATTTGATTTTCCTTTTCATACAATATATTGGCATTAATGTCAAGAGAAAAACTATATATAGTAGTGATGTAGAATTTAAATAATTTACTGTGGAGATAGGTTTCATTGTAAAAGAAGAGGACTAAGCCTTAAAGCCTCATAATAGTAAGCATAGATGCAGGATGATATAGGGGTTATAAATGATCCAATAACAGGTATGGCCCAAGATGAAGCCCCAGGCTTTTTATAGGGCTATTTTCCGTTGTTGATGAATAAAAATGCGGTCTTAAAACTCAAAATATTTATTTGCAATAGGGTACCTTCGTCCATAACCAAAGGCCTTCGCAGTAACCTTTAGCCCTGGAGGTGCCTGTTGCCTTTTATATTCATTTCTTGTAATACGGCGTATGATATCTTGTACAACTGAAGGGTTAAAGCCCATTTCTATAATTTCTTTAACCGTCCTGTTCTCTTCTATATAAGCCTTTAATATGCTATCGAGTACCTCGTAAGGTGGCAGATCATCTTGGTCCAATTGATTGGGCCTAAGTTCAGCAGTTGGAGGTTTATGAATGATCCTCGAGGGAATTGCCTCTGTCTTTTTATTTATAAGCCTGGAGAGACGATATACCATGGTTTTCGGCACATCTGATAGAACCGCCAAGCCTCCGCTCATATCGCCATACAAGGTGCAATAACCTACTGCCATCTCAGATTTGTTTCCCGTTGAAAGAAGTAGGTAGCCCAATTTATTGCTTATTGCCATAAGGAATATCCCCCGGATTCTTGCCTGTATGTTCTGCCCCGTGACCTCTGTAGCCACATTAGTAAAAAGTGGGGAAAGGCCATGAAGGAATTTTTTGTACAAATCATGTATTGGTATCGTAACAAGCCGTATACCCAGAGTATCAGAAAGCTGTTTTGAATCCTCAAAATTATCATAAGAGGTATATTCAGAAGGAAGAAATACCGCCATAACATTTTTCCTTCCCAGGGCCTTGACAGCTATATACAGTGTGAGGGCGGAGTCAATACCCCCGCTCAATCCTATCAAGGCCTTTGAAAACCCACATTTTTTCATATAATCCCTTGTTCCCATGATAAGGGCATGTAGAATGGAATCTGCATCCGTTTCAGAAACAGCGTGCATCTCGCCCTTAGAATAGTCAGTATCAAAAATAACCATGTCTTCTTCAAAGTCTCTTGCCCTTGTAACTATTTTCCCTTCAGTGTCAAAAGCAAGGCTTATACCATCAAAAAGCACACTGTCATTCCCACCTACTTGATTTACATTAATAACAGGGGTTCTATACTTTTTTGCCATAGCACGAAACATATCCCATTTGAACTCTCTTTTAGCCATATGATATGGAGAGGCCGAGATGTTTATCAGCATGTCCGCACCATCTCTTACTAATTCCTCTACTGGATCTAGAGGGTAATGCTGCTCGACAAAAAAATCTCTGTCATTCCACATATCCTCACAGATAGTGAGCCCAAGCCTGTATCCTTTATAAGAAAAACTTATACATTCCTTGCCGGGCTCAAAATACCTACTTTCGTCAAACACGTCATAAACAGGCAAAAGCCTTTTATGGACCTTATGAATAATTTTGCCATCCTCAAACAGTACGGCAGAGTTAAAGAGCGGCTTGCCTTTTCTATCAGAATTTTTATCTACGAAGCCGCATATGACGCCAATTTTATTGATAGAGCTAACAAGCCTTTGAAGGTATACAAGATTGGATTCAACGAACTCCTTTTTTTCCAAAAGATCGAGAGGCGGGTAACCTGATACTGCAAGCTCGGAAAATATAATGAGGTCAGAAGAAATACTTCGTGCTTTTTTTGCCAATGCTATCATTTTATCTGTGTTGCCCTTAAAGTCTCCGATAGTCGGATTAATCTGTGCTAACGCGATTTTCATTGCTATCCTTTTTTAATTTACCCGTTATTCAATGGATTTCTATATGATGGCCTCAGCTTTTTAAAATTTTATAGCCATATAATTTACATCTCATCATAGATAAAGTCTAATGAAATGGTGAAAGGGATTATTAGTAAAAAAATGTTTTACAGTACATAACACATAATTATTCTATCAAAGCTTTATCATAAATAATTTATTTTTAATTTCATATTAACTTTTGGCTTGATTATAGCCTCTTATGCTATTAACCTAAGGGAGAATAGGAAATAGTAACCAAAGAACGTGGTGGTTATAATGAGTAATGAAAGATACGATAAGGCAAAAAAAAGGGTCGAGGAGCTAAAGAAGTTTTACAGCAATGTAATTACATTTGTAGTGGTAAATCTTGCGCTCATAATTATAAACCTTGTAACTAGCCCGGGTTCATTGTGGTTTTATTGGGTAACAATCTTTTGGGGAATTGCAATTTTACTTCACGGCTCTCGAGTCTTTATCTTTAAAGGCAAATTTCTTGGAGAAGAGTGGGAGCAAAAAAAGATTAAGGAAATTATGGAAAAAGAAGAGAAGTTTAAGTGACGAAGAGAGGAATCGATGGTAACTGAGTCTATCTCTCAAGTACCTTTTTCAAGAAAATAATATATTGAAATTTTTAGCCTAAATACTTTATATTTATAAGATAAACAATTCAAAGAGGTAAAGCATGTACAAAGATAACCCTTTGCTAAAAATTTCCTGGCGCGATTTCAAACAATTAGAATTATGGGAGAAAGGGCCTTATTTTCAGAATCAGGGCAGGCCCTATCATGTTCTAACTGCACAGCAATTTGACCGCCCTATGCTTGAACGGATTTGCAACCTCACAACCGAAATCCGCACAATAGGAAAAACAAAGGGCGGCATCAATTTTCTTCAAGGTCTCCTTTCAGAAAAACGGGCCATGCTTTACTTTGTTCAGCCTTCAACACGTACATTTCTCTCCTTTTTTGCCGCCTGTCAAATTGTGGGCATTAATGCAGCCGAGGTCAGGGATACCAATACATCAAGTGAGGTCAAAGGGGAATCCCCCGAGGATACGGTAAGAACATTTAGCTCATACTTTGACCTTATTATTATGCGACACCCTATAGGAGGTTTTGCGGAAAGAATAGCATGGCTGCTATCTAATTCAAACAGGCCGGTTCCGGTGTTAAATGCAGGCTCCGGAAAGGATCAACATCCAACCCAGGCGTTGTTGGATATATACACCTTAAAGAGAAGCTTTGAGAATAGAGGAGGTATAGAAGAAAAAAAGATAGCCTTTGTAGGAGATTTGGCGAGGGGGAGGACTGTTCGATCTTTGGCTACCCTTCTTGTTCTTTACCCCGGGGTGAAACTATACTTTGTTGCACCTGAGGCCTTGCAAATTGAAAAAGATATTATAACTATGCTCGAAAAAGATGGAACTCAATTTGAGATATGTGACGACTTTGAAAAAATAATTCCAGAAATGGATGCTATATACATGACACGTATTCAGGATGAGTGGGATAAGGCAAATGAAAGCAGCCTTATTGATACGAGCAAATTCCACTTTACCGAAAGGCATCTTAAAATACT
>CAYMVB010000123.1:0-2707 GCA_964393665.1 uncultured Desulfobacteraceae bacterium
GATAAAATAGTAATACGCGGTGTATTACTTACGGGATTTTCATCTACAAGAACCGGACATTGATATACCTCACCAATGTTTTCAGCGGTTACTACCTCAAAGGGTGTTCCTGTTTTATATATTTTCCCCTTATTCAGAAGAATAACCCTGTGGCAAAATTGAGCGGCCAGGCTAATATCATGGGAGACTATTATCTGACTCATAGAGTGGCTAAGAGAGGAAATAATTTCAAATATCTCCAACTTGTGCCGTATATCAAGGAATGATGTTGGCTCGTCCAATAGGATTATGTTCGCCCTCTGGGTTAATGCCCTGGCAATAAGAACCCTCTGTTTCTCTCCACCTGATAATTCATGTATAGATCTCATTGCCAGATCAACCGTAGATGTGAGCTCCATAGATTCCTGAGCGATTTGTACGTCTTCCTTTTTTTCGAATGGAAAATGGCCTGAATAAGGAAAACGGCCCATAAGCACCACATCAAATGCTGAAAACGGGAAACTGAAAACTGATTCCTGGGGCACCATGGCTATATGCCTGGCAATCTCGCTCCTTTTAAAACCATATATTGATTTGCCTCCCAAAAGGACATCGCCTTTCTGCGCCCTGAGAACTCCATCTATAATCTTTAACAATGTACTTTTTCCTGAACCATTAGGGCCAATTACGCCTATGATCTCTCCCTTTCTAAGTTCAAAGCCTAAATCCTGGATACACCAATCCTGGCCGTATTTGAAGGAGACATTGTTCAGTTTTAATTCTGGATCCACCGGCTACCTCTCTGTTTTAATAGATATATAAAGAAAGGAGCCCCCAAAAATGCGGTTACAACACCAACTGGCAACTCACTGGGCGATATTATTGTCCTCGCTAAGGTGTCTGCCGCTATCATAAAAGAGGCTCCCCCAAGCGCAGAGGCCGGTATCAGCAGCCTATGGTCAGGGCCTATAAACATCCTCATGAGATGAGGCACAATAAGACCAACAAATCCTATTATCCCGGAAAAAGATATGGCAATTCCCGTTATCAGCGAAATCCCAAGAAATAATAGCCACTTAACAAGTTCTACGTCTACTCCCATTTGAAGGGCAGAGTCCTCTCCACCTACTAATAGATTAAGATGTCTGGAGAAGACATAAACTATAGCGGATACAACAGTAATAATAGGCAAACTGATTGAAAGCTGGCTATATCTGCTTTGTGATAAATCACCATATAACCAGAAAAGTATGGAATGCAACCTGGTGTCGCTGGTAGTGGAAATAAAAAACATTATAATGGCAGTGAAAAATGCATTAACAATAACACCGGTAAGCAGTAATGTGGATGATTCAAGCCCGCCTTGACGCCTGCCTATGCCCATCACAAGAAAGATAGTAAATAATGCACCCATAAAGGAAAGAAAAGGCACCCCTAAATCAATGCTTAGACCAAAAAAGATCCCAGCAATAGCTCCAACGGCGGAACCGCTTGATACGCCAAGTATAAAAGGCTCTGCCAGAGGATTCCTAAGCAAGGCCTGGAACACTACGCCACCAATTGAGAGGGAAAAACCAACTACACCGGCAAGTAAAATTCTTGGCAACCTTATCTTAAACAGAATCATCCAGGTTGTTTGATCAATTGATGTGCTATCCGAGAATAGCATTAAGACCTGCCTTATGTGAATATTTGCCGGCCCCATGCACAGAGACACAAATCCTACAATTAGAAGAACAGCAGACAAGGCAACAGCTAAATTTATAACCCTTAGGGGTGTTATTCTATAATATTTATTCCGACTCATTCCACTTAATCTCTGGATGGATAAGCTTAGCCATCTCTTCTAAGCCCTTAATTATTCTAGGTGAGGCCCTGTCTATCAGGTCGGAATCAATGAGGTATACATTTCCCTTTTGCACGGCCGGTAACGTGGGCCATCTAAGCCAATCCCTTTTTGCCTTTTCAAATTGTCCCCCTCTTTCCATAGACGATAAAAGTATTACATCCGGCCCAATTTTTATTATTTCTTCCATGCTTATCTTTGGATAGGAGACTCTTGTGCTCGTTATCATATTCCTGCCGCCGGAGAGGCTTATCAAATCATTATGCATCGTATCCGGGCCTACGCTTATAACAGGCTTCATATTTATCACGAGAAGAACTATTGGCCTTTCAGCGCTTTTTACTCTTTCCTGTATAGACCGTATCCTTTGCCTTAAATCACTGACCAGCCCTTTTGTCTTGATATTTACCCCGCAAACCTCCCCTATTTTTTCAATGGAATGTAATACGCCATCTATATTCTTAGGGTTGATAATGTATACGGGGATGCCTGCCTCTTCAATCATTTCAACATCTGACCTTTTATTTCCGTCGGCTGTGCCAATAACCAGATCGGGGTCTAGCGTTATTACGCTCTCAATATTTATCTCTGAATAGCTTCCTACCTTGGGCTTTTCTTTAGCCTCCTCAGGATAATAGCTAAACATAGTAACCCCAACAAGCCTATCGCCTAACCCAAGAAAGTATAGGATCTCTGTAATGCTTGGGGCTAAAGAGATTATTCTCTTCGGTGGACTGAGTAATTCAATTTTTCTTCCCAAGGAATCACTATAGACAGCAGCATTCGCAATTATAGTTGAGAAAAGACAGATTACTGTTGCAAGTATTGTTATATAAAATCTCTTTCGTATCATTTTATAATTTAAGGCCTGCAATAAGGCCT
>CAYMVB010000124.1:0-4379 GCA_964393665.1 uncultured Desulfobacteraceae bacterium
GGTGACAATGGCACGGTCGATTGGATGGACAACGACAAGCTTCCCTATACGCAGAGGTATAAAGAGATTATTGATGAGGTTGTTGCGGTTACGGGGTAGGGCTTTACCAATAGCAAATTGTTTCCGTTGACTCATAGATGAGGGGCAAGGAGACCCTTTCCTTGCCCCTCATCTTTTTACTGAATGTATAATAGGCCTTTTTTTAGCCCTCCAGGCCAAGGGCCCTTTCAATAATTTCGGAGATATCCAGTATAGATATCTCTTGCTCAAGATCCTCAACTTTCAGGGCATCTTCAAGCATAGTCATACAGGTAGGACAAGCTACAGCAAGAATTTTTGCCCCTGTGGCATGGGCCTCTCGTATTCGTATTCTCGCAGGACTATTCTCTTCGGAACCAAAGAGATCTGTATAAAAATTTGCCCCCCCACCCCCACAACAAAATGAATTCTCTCTGTTTCTTTCCATCTCAAGTAATTCAACGCCTGGTATCTCCTTTAGAATATCTCTTGGCGCATCATATTCATTGTTATATCTTCCAAGAAAGCATGGATCATGATAGGTCACTCGATAGGCAAAATCTTTAGGGAAATCTATCGTTTTCTCTTTAATAATATCCCTTAAAAACTGGGTGTAATGGTATACCTCAAAATTTCCACCATACGGGGGGTAATCGTTTTTTATTGCATTATAGGCATGAGGAGAAAGTGTTATAATTTTTTTTACATTCAACCTCTTGAATGTATCGATATTATCCTTAGCCAGCAACTCAAATAAACCCTTTTCTCCAAGGCCATTAACTTCGTTTCCATCGCAGCCCTCCTCACTTCCTAATATTCCGAAGGATAACCCAAAACTCAGCAATACATTACCCAGTGATTGAGCTATTTTCATTCCCCTTTCATCATAGGAGCCTATGCAGCCGACATAATACAGGAAATCATCACCTTTTTGATAGTGCCGTATTTTTGTGCCTGCAGCCCATTCGCCTCTCTTCTTTCTTGCCTCCCTAAACGGGTTCCCAAACTTTTGTATATCTTCAAGAAAATTCCTAATCTCCTTTGGCACCAAACTCCGCTCAATGAATTCCTCACGAAGGGCATGATATACCTCTAAAATGTAATCCTTGTATGATACCGGACACTGCTCAACACAAGCGGCACATAATGTGCATCTATAGACTGAATTTGCGATTGATTGGGACCAGCTCAAATCACCATGCAGCAAACCCTTGGCTATTATGGATTTCCCCCTGGAATAATACTCATCAAAGCTAAACCTCTCTCCGGCTGGGCAACACGGCAAATATGTTGATCCAGCCTGTCTACAGTTTCCGCACAAACGGCATAAATGGACTATTTCCTTATAATCTTCTAAAGACAACTACCTTACCTCCTCGGATTAGTTACATACCCAATCTGCCTGGATTCATTATACTGTTTGGATCGAGGGTTTGTTTAACTAATTTCATTAACTTAAAAAAGTTAGGATCTCCCCTTTCCCACATTGCCTTGCAGGCAAAGGAAGGCGCTTTGTATATTAAACCTCCGCAATCCAATATAACCTGGACGACCTCCCTGGCCATCTTTTGAACGGCGTCTACATCCTTTTCATCATCCCTATTATACGGCATAAGGGCCCTCATCATACCCTGAAGTGTCCCCCGATAAACAGAAAGCCTTATATATGGGGTAAAATGAAATTTGTCAAAGATCTCATTAAGTCTCTTAATCCCTTTTGGCCAATTGATTACCGGCGTAATACTGCCTATATAATCCAAGCCTCCCCCTCCCCTATGATCCGAGTATTTCAACGCATATTTAGTAGGCATTTCCACCTTAATCCTGCCGGTAACGTCTGTAAAATCAAAAGGCAACCCGCTGTCTATCCCCTCCTTAATCAAACGTTCGATAAGCTTCTTTTTAAGGATTATCTCTTCCTCTGTAAATGCGTATGTGGTGGCTGCAAAATAAAGCTCGGGGTCTCCCTTAGGCTTGGGTTCAAGCGGGTATTTCAGGCCTTTTCCAATCTGCACCGCCCCCCAGCTATGACCTGAAATATCGTATGCCAATTCAGACCTACCCATCTTTAATAGAAATCGTGCACAGTTTTCGGGCAATGGCTCCTCATGCTTTGTAAAAATCCCCCATCCTACAGCATCCTTGAACGCAGGTCTCTTGTATATATTAATACCCAATTTTGTAACAATACCTGTTGTTCCCTGCCAGCCTAAAGCAAGGCCAAGCAAATCAGGTATTGGGGTCCGGTGAAACCAATACGGAGAAACGGCCCCACCGCCTAACCGAACAAGCTCACCGTCCGGTAATACGAACTCTGCACCAGTAATCTGCTCGGAATTTATTCCGTATTTTCCTCCAAGATGCCCATAGCCATGAAGTATATACCCCGGAAGCAATCCGGCAGAGCCAGGAGGGCCTACCGGCAGGGATACCCAATAGCCACGTTTTTTTAACTCAGCATCAATTTGTCCTATAGTTACGCCCGGCTCAACTATAGCATAATCAATATCCGTATTAATCTCTATTATTTTATCCATTTTATGCAAATCAATGATAATTCCTCCCTCGACTGGTATTGTCAACCCTCCGGTGTTTGACATCCCTACAACCGGTATTAAAGGAATCCTCTCCTTGTTTGCTAAACGCACTAATCCCTGAATTTGTTCAACCGTTGTAGCCATGGCAATATAGTTGGGAAGCGAAGGCTTATTAGTGGTAGAGTCACGGGCGTAACACTCCAAAGAATATGGTTCGTTCGAAACATTTTCCGGGCCGACAATTTCTGCTATAAGTTTATAGACTCTATCCTCAGACATGATTTAGCTCCTGATGAACATTTTTTATGAATTAAAAATCTACTGCATTATCCTATGAATAGATACATGGACAATAGTTGATACAACAATGTATCGTTACAAACATCTAAAAGAATTTTTCTAGTAAATTTGAACGTTCTGATTCTTTATACGGCCCTTTAAATCAAATGTAAAGAAACGTGAGCTGCTTGTAAACACGATAAGCACAGCCACTACTTGTTTCAGTCACGTCATAGAGATAATAGTACCTGCGCCACCGCTGACACATTTCTCCGGGTACAAGGCCCTGATTTCAGACTGATGCTGGGTACAATGAGCCGGACAAATAAGTTTAAGGTCCCTGAACAATTCAAATTCATTAAAGCCATGAAGGCCTCCGATAATACCATATATTTCTCCGAACTGTGCGCCTGCGTCAAGGATATGCTTCATCCTTGGGTGCGAGCAGCCCACAATTAATACAATACCCTTGTCTGTTTTTACAGCCATAGATTGCTCTATGTTCTCGAGCTCTCCGGTAGAAAAAACATTTTCATGGATGGACATTGCATCATGTACTGAAATTACCTCCCTCGCACCTCGAACACCTCTGACTGATGCCGGCAGGTAGACCTTGACATTGCTGTTTATCCTTAGAAAATCAGAAAGCCCGCCTATATGGTCAAAATGGCCATGAGAAATAAAAACCTCCTCTATACCCAGAGGATCAATATTGAGCTTCCTCATATTTGAAAGCAGTATAGATCCATCTGTTCCAGTGTCAAAAAGAATGGTTGGCGTATTTTCCTCCTCGACCAAACACGAAAAACCCCAATCGGCAATTAGGTCTTCCCTTGCAGTTTCATTATCGTATATGAATGTAACTTTCATTTTTTCACCTGTTTATTAATTAGCATTATAAAACTGAAAAAAATTTATTTCAAAACTTCCCTGAACGTCCTTGTATTTTTTTTACACTCTTTAATTTTAAAAATATTAACTACAATATCTTACATCACATGGGCCTTCTCTTATGGATACGAAAAAATCTTGTTTATGTGTAAAAAGAACTCTCTTATACGCCATTTGCATGAGCTTTTTTAGCATACTTTTTTGGCTAATTTTTATTAACCTGCACATCTGATTATATATACATGTGTATATAAGTGTATCTATAACCCCATTTCCCTCACATTTGCAAGAAAACAAATGTTTATATGTAGCTCACTGTTGATAATCAAGCGTACCCCCCTTTCTTTATTGCAATAAAGGCATATATAGGTTCAGGCATCAGCCAAAGCGCGTCTTAATCCCGGGAATGCCTGTAGAGGTACAAGGAAGGTGCGGATTGTAGCTATCATTTTTTTCAAAAGAACAACATGTATTTCCCAAATTATGCTAGCAGGCGTACCCTTTAATAAAAGTCAACTACTATCCCTAAAAGGGATAGCTTGAGGGTCAAAGGCACAGAGGCACAGAGTTAATCCGTGGAAAGTCAAGTAAAAAAATGCTTTCCTTTTAACCTGCTCTTTGAAAATTCGGTTAAGCCTTTAATTGTTGCACAAT
>CAYMVB010000125.1:0-8438 GCA_964393665.1 uncultured Desulfobacteraceae bacterium
TGCATGGGATAGTCAGGCCGGTTACCTGCGTTTTCTTTACAGAGCGTTGGGATCATTGAGAGAACCTCATTATCAAATAAGTTTATCTCAACGTGTGGGCTTTGTGCTCAACGATAATGTATCTCTGATTGAACCAACAATAATCGAAACAGAGAAGGTTTTGAATGGGTTGATTAAATAATTACGGGTTGTTTGAAATACTTCAGTCTTCAGTCTTCAACCTAAAACCTGAGTAGTTCCAAAAATAGTAACATATTGACTTTAGGTTTATATATAAATATGGGGTAAAGATTATGGGTGATGAATCGATTAATAAGGCAGAGGTTTACGATGTTGTAATAATAGGTGGCGGACCAGGAGGTTTGACCGCAGGCATATATGCCTCAAGGGCAAGACTTTCTACGATACTGATTGAAAAATTGGGCATTGGGGGGCAGGCTGTTCTTACAGATAAGATTGAAAACTATCCTGGCTTTAAGGATGGTATTTACGGTGCGGAACTTATGCATAATATGCAGGAACAGGCTGAATCTTTTGGTACTAATATACTGTATGGAGAGGTTAACAGGATTGAATTCAGCGAAGAAGGAAACATAAAAAAAGTTTTTGTAGATGACGATACTGTACCGTACCAGTGCCTTTCAATTATCATTGCTGCAGGAAATGAGCAGAGAAAGATAGGGGTACCCGGTGAGAGTGAATTCACAGGCAAGGGCGTTTCCTATTGCGCTACCTGTGATGGCGCTTTTTTTAGGAACGTTCCGGTTGCGGTAATCGGAGGCGGTGATGTGGCAATCGAAGAAGGTATGTTTTTAACCAGATTCGCAAGCAAGGTTTATATTATCCACAGGAGAGATCGGCTGCGTGCAACAAAGATACTTCAGGAAAAGGCATTCAAGAATGAAAGGGTAGAGGTTCTTTATAATTCAGTTGTTGATGAAATCTATGGGCAAAATATGGTTGAAGGTTTAAGACTGAGAAACGTTAAAACCGGAGAAAAAGCGGACCTTTCGGTAAACGGGGCGTTTGTCTTTATTGGTTATATACCAAACCTTGATTTCCTTGGCACCATTGTTAAGAAAAGTGATGACAAGTATATTATTGTTGATAAGGAGATGGCCACATCACGAGAGGGTATTTTTGCATGTGGAGATTGCTGCAAGAAAAATCTCAAACAGGTTGTAACCGCATGCGGGGATGGTGCTACCGCCGCCTTTTCCGCCCAGCATTATGTTGAGAGGTTAAAGGGAGAAGAATATGCCTGATGGAGCAGAAAAAACAGGGTTAGCCACATTTGAAAAGACAGGATTTATAGGGTCAATTACATTGAGAAGAAAGGAAAGAAGAAATGCCCTGAATTATGACCTCTGGCTTTCCCTTGGTGATGCCATAAAAGAGGCGGCCGGGGAAGAGGATGTCAGGGTAGTTTTTTTAAAGGGAGAAGGAGATTCGTTTTGCACGGGCCTGGATCTGAATCCGGACAACAAGGTTATACATGAACTATCAAAAGGTTCTTCCGCGGGACAGAAGGCAAGGCTTTTTAACCTTATAAGGATGATTCAGTCCATACACACTGAGTTAGAGCTTTTGAAGGTGCCTGTTATCGCAGCGATTCAAGGGCACTGTCTTGGCGCCGGTTTGGAACTTGCATGTTCCTGCGATATGAGATATTGCTCGGCTGATGCCGCCTTTTCACTTCCAGAGGCAAAATTTGCAATTATAACTGATGTTGGGGGTTTACAAAGATTGCCGAGGATTGTAGGCCGTGCAAAGGCCAGGGAATTGGCTTACAGGGGTCACTCTATTGATGCTAAAGAAGCCCATACGATAGGACTGGTAAATGATGTTTTTGATACACCAGGGATTTTGTTTGAAGAGGTGCATAAAATAGCTGAAGAAATCGCAGCTAACCCGCCGTTAGCTGTTCAAGGGGCAAAAGAAGTCCTTTTGCACGATGAAGAGGTTCCACTTCTGAAAAGCCTTGACTATAATGCAGCAAGATCAGCAATGATACTTCCCTCTGAGGACCTATCAGAATCCCTCAATGCCTATTTACGGAAAAGGAAGCCCGAGTTTAAGGGAAATTAAATCCCCTCCCTGATCTTATTTCTTATACCGTGGTTTAGCCGGCGGTAAATTGACTATCATCAGGCATAGAAGAGGCGTTTATGCCTGCTTTATGGTCAACCTTGGCTAATGCTAATGCCCCTATTAGAAAGAATACAATAATAGATATAATGCTTATCCTGCTGGACCCCGTTAATTGGCCTGTTATACCAAAAATAAAAGGACCTATGATACCGGAAAATTTGCCGCTCATATCATAGAATCCAAAAAATTCAGCGGATTTATGCATTGGAACCATTGAGCCGAACATTGATCGACTAAGGGCCTGGGAGCCACCCTGCACCATTGAGACTAAAAATGCCAGTATCCAGAAGTGAAATGCGTTTTGCATGAAGTATCCAAGAATGACTATTATTGAATATATACCTAAAGACAAAAGCAGGGAGTTTTTTGTCCCAAATTTTTTAGGCAGCCTGCCGAAAAATACGGTAAATGGAACGCCAAGAAACTGCACCATCAAAATTGAGCCGATTAAATGAACTGTTCCAATGCCTATTTCCGCGCCAAATATTACCGCCATAACTATTATGGTGGTTATTCCATCATTATAAAGCCAGAAGGCTATGAGGAATTTTACTAATTCCTTATAGTTGCGAACATTTGTTAGTGTATGTTTAATCCTTTGGTATCCGGCCAAAAGGGGATTTGGGCTTTCATCTCTTGGTATTACTACATAGGGCTCAGGTACATTTTTGAAGATTGGAATTGAAAAGACAGTCCACCAAACAGAGACTGTAATAAAAGATATTCGTGCGCCCCATTGGGCATCAGGGATACAAAACAGTGAAGGCTTGAGTACCATAAGAAGATTGATTGCCAAAAGAATACCGCCACCCAGATACCCATATGCATATCCTTCAGCGGAAACCTTATCAATCTCATCCGGCCCTGCCACGTGAGGTAGAAGACTATCATAAAAGATATTACCTCCTGCAAAGCCTATTCTCCCAAAGATATATACAATAGAGGCATAAAGCCACATGCCGTTACTTGTTCCTGCTAAAAATGCGGTAGAGATAATTCCGATAGTGGCACATATCGCAAGAAATTTCTTTTTGGCCCGTGAGTGATCGCTGATTGCGCCTAAAACCGGGGCAATAATGACAATAATCATCATGGCAATGGTATTGGAATAACCCCAGTAGCTGGTTGCAGTTGTTTTATTTAAGGTTGAGCCTGCAACAGAGCTGTAAAATTGCGGAAGTACCGCTGCCATGATTGTTGCGGCAAATGCAGAGTTTGCCCAGTCATATATTTGCCAGCTTTTTATAACCCTTTTATGATCTCTTTCCAATCATTGTTCCATATGCTGATTAAATATCAACCCCTATGAGGGCCCGAAGCAAATAGCCGATAAAAAAGCTCAATGTTGCTACACCAAGGCTTAGGCCTGCCATTTCCAGGAATTGTTTTTTAAATGACAGCTCTTTTGCCACCGAGATATAGTAATTAAACGCAAAGATAATTAAAACCGCCACTATTACCGTAATAACTAAACATGTAAGATAATTGGTGAGCATTAAATATGGAAAGATCAGGACTAAAACCGTTAAGATATAGGCTATCCCGGTATAGATAGATGCCTTTACGGGATTCTTTGTGCCGCCTTCTGACTTAGTAGATAAATATTCTGAGGAGGCCATAGACAGGGAAGCAGCTATACCTGTTACCAGGCCAACTAAGGCGATTAACCTCGAGCTTTTTAATGCCAGGGTAAAACCAGCAATGGCACCGGTCAATTCAACAAGTGCATCATTTAAGCCTAAAACAATGGAGCTTGTATAGTTAAGAAAGTCTTCATCCAGCATCCTGAGAATCTCAGATTCATGCTCACTTTCCTCCGTAATAATATGAAACGCCTCTTCTGAATTAAGGTTGAGGTTTTTATACACATCCTGTGCATTCTCTTCTCCCTTTTCCATAAGTTTTAATCCGAAGGATAGTCCCAGGAGCCGGCTAATTACATAATATTTCCATATCGTTAATTTGTTAGGCCTTACATCAAGGTTTGTATATTTTTTCCATATGTTATAGTGATTCAGCTCATCTTCCGCAATTTTCTCTAAAACCTTCCTATTTTCGGCATTCTTTATTTTTTTGGCCAGCTTTTTATAGATATGATGCTCGGTAATTTCGTTTCTTTGGTACTCAATTATTTTTTCGCGCATCTTTTTATCGATATTCATTATCGTTGTCCTTTAATTAATGGTGTTTTTAAGCCTTTATGACAAAGCAGCAACTATTTTTGGGCGTCTGCTCGAGGTGAGGAACAGAATGAGAAATTTTTCTGTTCCGCCAGAGATTCCGGCCCGACCTTTCCAATCAAAATTAGTTTATATTAATCCTCATATTTTGCAGCACTCATTTTGATGCCAAGCTCGTCCATTTTTTGCTTTGTGGGCCCTCCGGTAAGGGGGTTCCATCCAAGGGTCTCAAAAAATTCTTTTTGAAGCCTACCTATGTCAACTGTAATTCCTTTAAGTGGGCCCTTTGAAAGGGGTGGCAAGCCCAGTGCCCTGTCAGGCAGTTTACATTGCTCTATTTTTACTCCCTCGCGCACATTAAATGCCTTTCGCAGGCATAGAATGCGCTCGCCGATCTTGAGGTATTCGTCATTAGATAAATCCCAGCCTGTTAAGGCGTTAAGGTATTCTACAACCGGCAAAGAGCTTGTGAGCGCACCGAAAAGACAAAGCCCTGAGCAGTTGACTAATTGCATATAGAAAGACCCCGCTATATAACGCTGGATATTTTTAGACTGCCTGCCTTTTACGTTTTTTACCATAAGGGCTGCACCTGGGAACTTTTTATCAACCGAAAAAAGGCTACCATACGCATTGGATGAAATGGTGTGGCGCCCTGGTGTTGGCTCGCACTGGTAGGATATGGCAAAGCCTTGATCCAGCCGTGAATCGTGCATGGGTAGCTCCTGGCCACCAGCATGCAAAGCGAATTTTTCCGAGCCCATGCCTATCTTTCGCGCGGCCCTGCTTACACCGTCTGCCAAGAGGTCACCGAGGCCCTTTCTCTGGATAATCATATCCACTAAACTGATTACCTCCTCTGTTTTACCCCAGCCAAGGCCTAAGCCGCCAGTCATTTTTTCATCTATAATTCCATTTTCAAAGCATTCTATGGCAAAGGCAACGCATTCCCCCGTTGATATCGTATCAATGCCCGCCCTGTTACACATCTCATTAATTTCCACAATAGCATCAAGGTCATCTTGCAGGATTAGGCCGCCAAAGGCAGCCAGCGTTTCATACTCGGGTTTACACCCTTCCTTATCCTTATAGCGGCCTTTTCGAATATGTATGATACCGCCACAACCCAGTGGACAGCCTTGGCAGGCATATCGCTTTTTTTGGTAGTTAAGGACATTCTCGTCAGAGATTTTTTTTGAGCTTTCAAAAGAAAAATCGGCATACCCAACACCACGCCAGTTCTTTATAGGCATGTCGCCTGTCAGTGCTGAGTATGCTGTCAGGCCCGATGTGCCGTAACGTTTGTAAATTTCCCGCAGCAAAGACGGCTTCGCCGGTATAGAAATTCCGGTATATGCTATGATCCGGCTTATTTGATTAATGTACCTGACAGTGATTCTGTCCAATACTTTGGATTTCCTGAATTCTTTTAAGAATCTCTGGTTTATTTCCTTGATTCTGTCGGGATGTTCCACATGAACCTTCTGTTTTCCACGCACTGCAACTGCCTTTAGTTTTTTGCTACCCATCACAGAACCCAGGCCGGATCGAGCGGCTATTCTGCCGTCATCAGTAACGATCCCGGAGATTAAAGATATTTTTTCCCCGCTTACCCCAATAGATGCCACCTGAACATGCTGATCGTCTAATTGCCGTTTTATTTCCTCTCCTGTCTCTATCGCATCTTCTCCCCATATTCCCGACGCGTCTCGTATTTCTATTTTTCCATGGATAATGCTTACCCAAACCGGCTTTTCTGCTTTACCTGTAAAGAAAACAGCGTCATATCCACTTCGTTTCAACTCCCGCGAAAAGTATCCACCAGCATTTGCGTCGCCCCATCCTCCGGTAAGAGGAGATTTGGCCACTACCATAAACCGTCCGGAAAAAAAGGCCTTTGAGCCCGTAAGCATTCCGGAGCAGAATCCCAGATAACTTTCCGGAGACAAGGCATCAACTCCAGGGCGCTGACGCTCCATAATAACAGCAGCCCCAAGTCCATACCCGCAGAGGTATGCCCTGTAAAGAGCTTGATCGGGTATTACTGTTTCAATTTTTCCACTGGTAAGGTTAATTATGCAGTATTTACCGGGGTACTGGCCGGGCAATAGATTTCTCCTTGTTTTTTTGTACGGGCTTTTGCGTATTTTTTAAGTATATTAGGGCTGCTTTTTTTCCTTAAATTGCGACATGATATATTCTGCCAGGGCTGTAATCGTAAGGCTGGGGTTCACGCCAAGATTAACAGGCACATTAGAGCCGTCCACCACGAAAAGATTGGGATAACCGTAAATCTCACCTTTAAAATCAACCACTCCTTGATCAGGCCTTTTACCCATTACACAGCCCCCGAGGATATGGGCTGTTGTAGGGACATCAAAAAGGACCTCCGGCCATGAGCTTAGGGGTTGTCCGTCTATCTTATGGCCCATTCGCCTCGCAATTTCATTTGCAAGGGGAATATAAGAAGGAACTTTCCTGGTGCCAGGCGAAAGCCTGGAATTCATGCTTGATTTTCCTAAACGCCACCAGCGCCGTCCGTAATGAAATCTCATATGGCTTTCTTCAATCTGCATAAAAAGCAGTATAGACGTACGCGCACCCCAGCCAAAAGGCCACAGGGTCTTCAGGAATTTCAGGGGATGCGCAAAAACATTGCCTAAGAACCTTACAACTCGAGGAATTCTCCCACCGCCATCCGTGAGCAGGGTCGTGAGGCTTGCCATGACATCAGAGCCTTTATTAAATCGAACAACCTCAACATAGGTTTTTTCATCCGGGTAAATACCCGAGGTAATGCTTATTTGATCAGAATAATCAGCATGTCTATCATTGGCCTTTACCGCGAGAATCGCCTCAGAGTTCGTTCGGATGAAGTCTCCCAATCTATCGGAAAGATCCGGCAAAAGGCCATTACGTTTGCACTCGAGGAGCAGTTTTACCGATCCCATTACACCGCCACTGAAAATAACACCATGGGCCTTAAAGGCCTTTTTTGTATGCCGAAGGCCCGTAGATTTTTTTGTATAAACTTCGTAACCCTTTCCTGTTGGGCGAACCCCGGTTACCTCTGTCTCCGGTAAAATCTCCACACCGTATTTGTGTTCCGCCAGGTATAAATAATTTTTATCGAGTGTATTTTTACCGCCAACAGGGCATCCAATCATACATGCACCGCAAAAGGTGCATCCTGTTCTATCAGGGCCTTCTCCGCCGAAATAGGGATCAGGTACTGTCTTGTCCGGTTCACCAAAAAACACGCCCACATCATTTATGCGGAACGTATCCTTGTCCCGTATCTCTGTGCCAATTTCCGCAAGGATTTTGTCTGCCTTACCAACATGCGGGCTTGGGTTTGCACCAAGCATAGCCCGTGCCGCCTTGTAGAAAGTCGCTAATCGGGGCTTCCAGTCTCCATCCCCCCATTCCTTCTTTTCAAAAACATCATCGGATGGCATGAGTAACTGGTTACAGTAATTGAGGCTTCCACCGCCCACCCCGGTTCCGTGAAGAATAAACACATGCCGTAAAAGCGAGAGCGCCCAAATTCCATAAAGCCCTAAATGAGGAATCCAGAGGTTTTTCCGAAGATTCCAATTGGTATGGGGAAAGTCCTTCGTTTCATAACGCTTGCCTTTTTCCAGCACAAGAACCCTGTATCCCTTTTCAGCCAAACGCAATGCGGATACAGAGCCACCAAACCCTGAACCGATAATAATATAATCGAGAATTTCACTTTTTGAGATAGCTTGCTTTATCTGATGGCCCATTTTTACCCTCTTTACGAGAATATCCCTCGTGAGTTTCCATCCTCTTTCTTTTCTCTTTGTTCTGGATATCAGGCTATTTAACTATTACCTTCTCCCTCACATACCATTAAGCACCAAAGAAGGCAAATCAGTTCTCTTTACACAGGAAAAATCATTAGAGCTACAAAACCCTCGCTCAAATCACAGTAAATATCTGAATTAAATCAACCACTATCCCTACAAGGGATAGCTTGAGGGTCAGAGGCACAGAGTTAATCCGTGGAAAGTCAAGTAAAAAAATGCTTTCCTTTTAACCTGCTCTTTGAAAATTCGGTTAAGCCTTTAATTGTTGCACAAT